>CAZCHB010000059.1:0-10079 GCA_964498235.1 uncultured Planctomycetales bacterium | reverse complement strand
CCTATATCATTCCAATTAATATTATTTCGCGTTAAAACATTAAAATCACTCCAGTTAACGCCAGCTTTTGTCAATACATTAAGATCGTTCCAATTAATCCCTGTACTACTTAATACGTTTAATCCAGTCCAATTAACATTTGCTTTAGTTAATGATCCAAAATCGCTCCAATTAATACCGGATTTTCCTAAAACCCCAATGTCATTCCAGTTGATTCCATTTCTAGAAAGCACATTGAGATCCGCCCAATTGACGTTAACACTCGAAAGAACTGCTAAATCATTCCAATTGATACCGTTTCTTGAAAGCTGATAAATGTCATTCCAATTCACATTAACCTTGGATAACACTGCTAAATCGTTCCAATTAACGCCATTCTTTGCTAATACACTAATATCAGTCCAATTAATAGCCACCTTTGAAAACACGCCAAAATCGCTCCAGTTAATACCAGCCTTGGACAATACACCTAGATCATTCCAGTTAATATTGCTACGTGATAGGACGTTAAAATCATTCCAATTAATGGCTGATTTACTCAATGCGCCAAAATCATTCCAATTAATACCGACCGTACTTAATACCGTTAAGGCATTCCAATTAATTCCTGTCCTTGTCAATACATTAACATCACTCCAATTAATTGAAGTTTTGCTAAGCTGGCTAAGATCATTCCAATTGATTCCTGCCTTACTTAGTACACCAAAATCATTCCAATTGACTCCCGCTGTTGATAATACATTAATGCCCGTCCAATTGACTGCCGCTTTACTTAAAATATTTAAATCACTCCAATTTACACTGGCCTTACTTAAACTACCTATGTCAATCCAATTTATGCCGGCCTTACTTAAAATTCCAAAATCATTCCAGTTAATGCCCATTGTCGATATTCTGCCAAAATCACTCCAATTAATGCCACTCTGACTCAACACGCCAAAATCATTCCAATTGATACTAACCTTACTCATGACACCAAAATCATTCCAATTTACGCCAGCCTTGGTGAGCACGGTGAAATCGGCCCAATTGACACCTAAAGAACTCATTTTATTTAAATCCAGCCAATTGACACCTAAGCCGCTCATCCGGTTTAAATCTTGCCAATTAACGCCGATACGGCTCATCACAGTAAAATCACTCCAGTTAATCCCCACCTTACCCAACACGCCAATATCATTCCAATTAATGCCTGTACGGCTGATTATGTTGATATCATTCCAATTAACACCTGCCGTACTTAATACGCCAAAATTGTTCCAATTAATTCCAGCTTTTGTTAAAAGATTAAAGTCTGCCCAGTTAACACCAAGCGCGCTCATCTTGTTTAAATCTGCCCAATTAACCCCAACTCCACTTAATCGGTTTAAATCTTGCCAATTAACGCCGGTGCGACTCATAATATTCAAATCATTCCAATTAATCCCTGTTTTACTTAATACCTCGATATCGCCCCAATTAATCCCCGCCCGTGTCAGTATATTAAGATCGCCCCAATTAACACCTGATGAACTTATAACAGCAAAAGTGTTCCAATTAATACCCGTTCTGCTTAGAACGTTAAAATCATTCCAGTTCACGCCGATTTTTCCTAAAACAGCAATGTCACTCCAATTAATACCTGACTTGCTTAATGCCCCTAAATCGCCCCAATTAACACCTGTACGGCTTAAAACATTTAATTCTGACCAATTAATATTTGATTTGCTTAACACATTCAAATCATTCCAATTTACGCCAGCCTTGCTTAAAACACCAAAATCATTCCAATTAATTCCAGTTTTGCTTAAAACGTTAAAATCAGACCAATTAATACCAGCATAGCTTAAGGTTGTCAGCGCATTCCAATTTATGCCTGATTTACTTAATGAACCTAAATCACTCCAATTAATTCCCGCCTTAGCAAGCACACCAAAATCATTCCAGTTAATTCCAGCACGTCCAAGAACAGTAAATTCATTCCAATTAACGCCCGCCTTTGTAAGCACTCCAAAATCATTCCAATTTATACCGAGATTACTAATAATGTTAAAATCATTCCAATTAATGCCATTTCTTGTTAGCACGTTAAGATCGTTCCAATTAATTCCTGTCTTAGCAAGGATGCCTAAGTCATTCCAATTAATACCAGCCTTGCTAAGCAACCCGATATCATTCCAATTAATTCCTGTTTTTGTTAATACGTTAATATCATTCCAGTTAAGCGATGTTTTTGAAAGAACACTCAAATCATTCCAATTAACACTGGCCCTGCTCAAGGAACCGATAGCATTGCGGCTTAGGATATTTAAATCATTCCAATTGATTCCAGATTTACTTAAAACCCCTAAATCATTCCAATTGATTCCTGTTGAGCTAATTCTTGCAAAATCTGTCCAATTAATATTTACTTTAGACAGAATCGACAGGTCATTCCAATTAATGCCCGTTCTACTAAGAACATTAAAATCATTCCAATTAATTCCTGTTCTTGTTAATGCATTAATATCACTCCAATTAATACCCGCCTTGCTTAAAAGTCCAAAATCACTCCAATTAATTCCATTGCGTGATAATGCATTAATATCTGACCAATTAATGCCGGTCCTAGAGAGCACATTTAAATCACTCCAGTTAACACCTGTTTTAGTTAACACACCAAAATCATTCCAATTTATACCTAAACTACTAAGAACCGTAAAATCATTCCAATTAACTCCCGCTGTAGACAAAAGGCTCAGAGATGTCCAATTTACCCCAGCCTTAGCTAACACACCAATATCACTCCAATTAACACCTGAATTACTTAATGTGTTAAGGCCAATCCAATTAATATTTGTTTTGGTTAATGCCCCAAAGTCGTTCCAGTTAATGTTGACTGTCGACAAGATAGATAGATCATTCCAATTTATTCCGCTTCTTGAAAGGGCGCTAATATCCGTCCAATTAATGCTGGTCTTTGAAATTACACCAATTTGATTCCAATTAACTCCATTTTTGGATAATACATCAATGTCACTCCAATTAATTCCAGCCCTGCTCCAAACCCCAAGATCGCTCCAATTTATTCCTGAAGTTGTCAGCACATTAAACGCGTTCCAATTCACAGCTGTTTTGCCCAAAACATTCAAATCACTCCAATTAATGCCTGCCTTACTTAAGGCTCCTAAATCACTCCAATTAACTCCTACCTTGGTTAATACCCCAATATCATTCCAATTAATGCGGGTGTATGACAATACATTAAACTCAGTCCAGTTAATGCCTGCCTTGCTTAACACATTTAAATCGCTCCAATTAACCCCTGATGTTGTCAGCACATTAAAGGCACTCCAATTCACGGAGGTCTTACTTAAAACATTTAAGTCGCTCCAATTAATTCCAGACCTAGTTAAAGTACCTATGTCATTCCAATTGATTCCTGCCTTGCTTAAAACACCAAAATCATTCCAATTAATGCTTGTCGTAGATAAAACATTAAGCATGTTCCAATTAATGCCCGTCTTTGACAATACACCTAAATCGTTCCAGTTGACACCAACTGTGCTTAACCTGCTGATATCATTCCAATTGATGCCAACAGCACTTAACCGGTTTAAGTCATTCCAATTAATTCCCATCCTGCTTAACACATTGAATTCACTCCAATTTATCGAAGACTTGCCTAAAATTCCTAAATCATTCCAATTGATTCCCGCCTGTGATAAGACAGTGAAATCGTTCCAATTAATTCCTTTACGGCTCAGAACATTAAATTCATCCCAATTAATGCCAACCTGAGATAATACAGCTATGCTGTTCCAATTAACTCCTGCTTTTCCAAGAAGCGCAAAATCGACCCAATTGATCCCGTTACGGCTTAAAACATTAAATTCATCCCAGTTAATTCCTTTGCGGCTTAAAACATTTAAGTCATCCCAATTAATTCCGACACTAGACATTAATCCGATACTGTTCCAATTGATACCTACCTTGCCTAAAACAGCAATATCACTCCAATTAACGCCGGAAACACTCACCGCGTTAATTCCAGCCCAATTAATTCCTTGACGGGAAAGAACATTAAAATCAGCCCAATTAATACCGGCCTGTGACATAACTCCTAGACTGTTCCAATTGACACCTGCCTTACTTAAAACACCGAAATCATTCCAATTAACTCCTGCACGGGTCAATGCATTCATATCAGACCAATTAACCCCCGCCTTACCTAAAACACCAAAATCATGCCAATTGACTCCAGCTTTACT
Organism: uncultured Planctomycetales bacterium; assembly: GCA_964498235.1. Taxonomy (GTDB): domain Bacteria; phylum Omnitrophota; class Gorgyraeia; order Zapsychrales; family Fredricksoniimonadaceae; genus JACQQW01. The sequence goes on along the minus strand of CAZCHB010000059.1, from coordinate 5,850 downwards.
TAATACTCCAAAATCATTCCAATTAATATTTTTGCTGGACATGACGGACATATCTACCCAGTTAACCCCAACAGTTGTCAATTCTGCCAAACTATACCAATTAATTTGAGTACTCCAATTAACACGGGCGCCTGTCATGATGGCCATGTCATACCAGTTAATCCCAACCTTACCCATCTCTGCAAAACTAGACCAATTGACCTGAGATTTAAACAGTAAATCAAAATCTCGCCAATTTATGCCCATGGTTGAAATTGTATTTAAGTCTGTCCAGTTAATCCGAGCCTTTGTTAAAACCGTTAAATCAGTCCAGTTCACACTAGCCCGCGATAATGTATTAATATCATTCCAATTGACGCCAATGGTCGTTAATACCGTTAAGTCATCCCAGTTAATGCCTTTAATTGATAACTTAGAAATATCATTCCAATTAACACCCACCTTGGTCATGCGGTCGATGTCTGTCCAATTAACACTCGTAGAAATCGTATCAGTTATTCCCTTAATAGAAGTGATATTAGATCTCAACACGCCAATATCTTGCCAGTTAATGCTATTGGTTGTTGCTTTAATAACGCCAATATCTTGCCAGTTAATAGTATCTGTCTTCGATTTAATAACACCGATATCCTGCCAATTAATCGTCGACTTAAGTCCCTGAACAACCGATTTAATTAATTCAAGCGGCAGGTAATTCTGATAAGTCGTTGATGCTGAATTATCCCAAATAGAGACGTTAATAAAAAATGAATCATTAACATTAGAGGGAACCCATGCACTGTCAGATTTACACCAACTATTTGTTAAATCCTGTGAAAAACTAATTGACGCTTCTGTTGTGCCATCAACTCTATAAATTGTCGCTGAATTACACGCATCAGCGGCTTCTTGATCGATACGTCTGTTATCTGCTTCAATCCATGAGTAAATTGTCCATCGCGAATTGGTATTATCCCAGACGGCAGTTGCGTCAACACCCGTACCGGTAAAAATATCAAATGATGCGGAAACAGCTGACGTAAGGCCGGGAGCCGTTGCTTTTAAGGTATATAAATTACCCGCCTTTCCTACTTGCAAATCTGTGTAACGAGCTTGTCCATTTACAACTGTAACTGTTGGTGTACCGATTAATTTTGAATCACCAGGATTATTAAATATCTGCACAGTCACTTGAGTTGAATTATCATCAGAAATTACATTTCCTGATGCATCTTGGACAACGACTACCGGCTGACGATCAAACTTATAATGATTCTTACCTGACGAAGGAGAAATGATGAACGCAAGTTTGCTTGGAGCACCATGGGAAAGCGAACCTGTGGAACCCGAGGTAGATGCCGTCGATGCGCTTTGTGAACCGCCTTTAAAAATATCAGTACCAATGGTGGTTTCTGCTGTATTCGTTTGTGAACCGCCGGAATATTGGGCAAAGGCTTGGAAAGAAAACATCCCAACCACCAAAAGAACGAGTGCAAAGACACAGATCTTCCATGATTTAGATGTTATTTTCAATGTTAAACCTTTATAAGTGGGCATTCTGTATTAAGTTTTGACTCAATCGCTAAAAAAATTTATGGCGCGCTTCTACCTAAACGGCCCCCTTGAAACACACCAAAACTTGCATCATAACGCTGATAATAGCCCAATGAATCCGGGTCTTTTGCCGCGTACGTTCTGGATGATAATTGAAAAGCACGTAAATTCGATGAATTAAAATCTCCACCTCGATAACCGATACCAATTGTTCCGGTTACCCCACGACTGGCATTAACATTATCTATCCCTGGCCAATCTGCATTCGGCGCATATCCCTCATAACCAGACAAGGTTGTCAACTGTCCGTTACCATGTGAAGCTAGAAACTGACGTCCTTGAACACGGCCTATGGTGACAGCTGGTTCAGCTAAATTCCCTGACAATTCCATGTTACCGTAAAATCCAGCACCAGCACCAATACGATTTAGGGCGCTAGCGGCAAAAATCCCTGCACGTAATGGACCTGCTTGATTATCAGCAATCCCGCCCGCACGGCCGTCACCAGAAGTAAAACCCAACGAATTACGGTTTAAGTTAGCTGCCGTGTTTGACAATGTTTCCGTCCCATCTTCATCTGAACTTACCGGTGCGATATCGCCAGAGGCGACAGAATTATACATTGATGAGCCCCAAACATACTCATCAATAATCGGCATAATATCTTTCCCACGCGCGGCTTTTTCAAATTCTATCTCTGTAATCGGACGAAGACCTGCCCACGCTGAATAGGCCGCAAGATCGGGCCAAGAAATAAAACTTACCGGGCGTGATGGACGCAATGTGGTTGCCTTAGAGGATGGGTTTGAAGAATCCCATGAAATTGTATTACGTCGGACAACCGCATCTGAATTCTTACCGCCCAAATTGGCCGATGTAATGTCACGATTAAGTTTAGCGCCATTTGATAAGGTGTTAAAAAATCCAACCCACTGGCCTTCAGTCAATTCATATTTCATCAAGTAAAAAGCACCATAACCTTTCGGAAATGAAGCTGAAATTAAGAATGAATCACCTGTGTTATTTTCACCAGCCGCTCCGCTGCTTTGGTAATAATATCCGCCGTTGGCCACATTAGCTGTCGTAATTGCATTTTCATTTTGAATATACCACGGATTATTATCGGCACTGCCTTGCTTAAAACGAAATTCCGAAGAGCTGTTGCCATCACCGGCATAAAACGCACCTTGGGGAATATACACCATTTCAACACCAAACACTTTATGAACGGTATTAGCCGCTTGAGCAACAGCAGAACTGAGGCCGTCTTGACCATAATTCCAAACAAATTTTAAATTCTTAGGTGCAACATTACCTGCCCCAAAATCATTGCGCTGGACAAAAAAGCCTTTTTGATCGGCTGGAACAATAATTTCAAAATTATTTGGAGCTGAAAAACCAGTTGGATTTGTTCCATAGGACGCCATACTGGCATGATTCCATGTAACACCGCCATCTGTTGAATATTTCATAAAAACCCAGACAGCATCATTATTTACGGCAGTTTTCCAGCTATTGTCCTGTGACAAATCAAAAATAAAGGTCATGGTGTTTGACGCTGTATCAACGTTAACCACATTTAAATTGCTAATCTGCAAATTATTAGCATGAGAGGATGGAATAATCAAAACCATCGTCATCGCAATAAAAAACACGATCTGCATTATATTTTTAATTACCATCATATGTCCTAACCCCGCGGCCGCCGAATATATTGCCAGCCGTTATTGCTGTTAGTGCCGCTTCAAAACGGTCTGAAATCCTTAGTCGCTCAGCACTATCCGCCCAAGAACCTCCCCGGAAGCCTGAACCATCAGCACCTGTTACACCATGTCCGACAATACCGTCGATACCAGGCCAATTATTCACATCAGCATTACCTTCAAATCCCGCTGTGTTCGAAAGAGCCCCATCGCCATTTAATCCGGTAAACGCCAAACCAGATGCATTGCCAACTGTAACCACATGCTCTTTTAAATTTCCCGACAAATCTAAAACACCGTAATAGGAAGCACCTGCTGATTCCCTAGATGATGACGATGTTGCAAAAATCCCGGCGCGTAAAGGGCCTGTATCAGCATCACCGCCTGTTAAAGTAACCGTGTTAAAATGAGCATTTGCACCAGTAGTTATTACAATTTCCCCGCCATCTTCGCTGCCGCTTAAATCCGCAGCTGCAGCAATATTTGTTGTGCCCCAAACATACTCACCATCAACAGGTAAAACCGGCCCTCTAGATATTTTTTCAAATTCTAACTCACTCATAGGACGCAATGCATTCCAATCTAAAAAGGCAGCTAAATCCATCCATGACAAATAGCTGACAGGCCGGGATGGGCGCGTTGTTGAGCACGATATTGGAATCCCTGAACATGCGATTGTATTTCTTTCTAACACACTGTCTGAATTCTTATGATTACTATTAGTTAAATCTCGATTTGCTCGCGCTGCCGCTGACGGCAGAGCATTTAAAAATTCAACCCACTGTCCCTCAGTAATTTCATACTTCATGGCATAAAAAGCATTAAATCCCTTTGGAAATAAGGCAGGAACAGCAAAAGTTGATCCAGTGGCATACTCACCGGGATTATTATTAGAAACATAGCGAAAACCGCCATTAGCAGGATTTGAAACGGAAATAGTATTTTCGCTATTGATATACCAGGGCTGATTGCTAGATGATCCTTGATTTAACGCTGCAACACTTACACTATTATCCCCAGCATAAAAAGCCCCTTGCGGGATAAAAACCATTTCAACACCTAAAATACTAACTGCAACCTGGTCGCTATCAGCAAAACCGCAGCTATCATATGAAACCGTTAGTTGGGCATTTTGTGTACTGACGTTAGCAACAGGCCCATTAACTGATCGACGTAGGAATACGCCATTCTTATCTGCAGGAACATAAAATTCTAAATTTGAAAAACTACCTGTAGAAGAACCTGAAGGATTAAGCCCAGACGCAGAAATCTGGCAAAGTTTTTTATTTGTCGGCGTTGAGGAAGCATCATTTAACCGCACTGTTAACCAAATTGCATCATGATTAATTTTGTTACGCCATGAATTTTCCCACTGCAAATCAAAATTAACCACCAATGTTTTTGTTCCAGGGTCACGGGAACCTAAAACAACATTGGATACAGTTAGGTTATTAGCGTATACAGCCGGGACAACTATCAACGTGGCAATGGCTAAAAAAATGATTTTTAAAATTTTATTGGACATATTTTAGAATCTATACTTCAAAATTATCTTGTGATTAACGGGTTAAATTGTAATGGCCGTTATCTTTATCCAATACTGATTCAACTTTTGAGCGCATATGAAGCTTAGCTTCTAAAATTTTTTCATTAATTAACGCAATATCTTCTGCATTTGGTTTAAGATATACATACCACTGATAATGCTTTAACGCTGTTTCCTGATCACCTAAATATTCACCACTGACAAAAGCTAAGTTATAATGAGTATCCGGATCATTAGGCGAGAGGTCGACTGCCTGATAATACTCAACAACCGCACGCTGATATTCACCACGCTCGAAATAAATGTTACCCATATTATAATGAGCCTTAGCTAACTCATCTTTAAACTGCTGATCATCTGGGTCAAGATCTCCGCCCTTAGATAACATTTCATTCGTTTTTGTTTCTAATTCTTTCGATGTTAATTGCAATTGTTCAGCAGCAACGGCGTTCTTATTGCTTGAATCTGTTTGGTTAGCTAATTTTTCTTCCAAATCTTTCATACGTTTCTGAAAATCTAAATCTTTCTCTGATAAGAGCTGCTTAATTTCATCAATCTGACTAGTGTACTTCCGATTCAAATTTTCAACACGGCGGATTTCTTTAACAAATTGCTCACGCTCAGCTTGTGCTTGAGCCGCTGGATCTAAATTATCAGAAGCAACCGGCGGAATCCCTTCTGGAAATTCTTCTTGAGCCTGCGGAGAAGCTGTTGTCCACATGGCAATTACAATAACAGCGAATGCCGATGTGAATAATTTAATTTTGTTGATCCATATTTGATTACCCATATACATTCTCCGTAGCGTTATTTGGCCGGTTCTTTCATTTTCACACTGTCATCATACTTTTTCGCCGGCTTAATTGAACCTCTGACTTTTTTATAGTCGTCTGTTCCTTTAATTATATGCGGCGTAATTAATATAACGATTTCTGTTGAGGTAATATTATCTGATGTATTACTGAATAAATTGCCTAAGTAAGGTATATTCATCAGGCCAGGAACACCTTTTCTCGAGTGATTCTTGTCTTCTTTCTTTAAACCAGCCATGACAATTGTCATCCCGTC
>CAZCHB010000058.1:3081-10379 GCA_964498235.1 uncultured Planctomycetales bacterium | reverse complement strand
CTAGCGGCGATATTCTAGTGATTTTAGATGCGGATTTGACGGTTGCTCCGGAAGATATGCCTAAGTTTTATGAAGCGATCCGTTCAAATAAAGGTGAATTTATCAATGGCTGCCGTTTAATTTACCCCATGGAAGATGAGGCAATGCGGTTTTTAAATCTGGTGGCGAATAAGTTCTTTGGCATTTTTTTCACGTGGCTTTTGGGACAGCGGTTTAAAGATACCTTATGCGGCACAAAGGTCATCTTTCGGCATCATTATGTAAAGCTAGTTGCTAATCGACGGTATTTTGGTGATTTTGACCCATTTGGTGATTTTGATCTTATCTTCGGCGCGGTCAAACTTAATCTTAAGGTTATTGAAATGCCCATTCGGTATAAGAGCCGTCAATACGGAACAACGCAAATCCAGCGTTTCCGGCATGGCCTGCTGTTGCTGCGCATGTGCGGGGTTGCGATGAAAAAGATTAAGTTTATCTAGTTAACTATTCTATATCTAAGGAAAAATAATGCTAATGGATGTAAAGAAGATCCTGACCCTTTTACTTTTTCCAGTATTATTAGGTATTGGTTTTTGGTTTGCCTTGCATAATCCCTTGTGGAACGATGAGTTTAATTCTTTGATCAGCAGTACCTTACGCATTTCATACCTTGATATTTGGCTTGGAAAGATTGGAGAGGGAAACAACTCCCCGTTATTTTATTTTTTACAGAAAATCCAGTGTGATATTTTCTCTTATCATCCTCCCCAAGCATGGCTTGACGGCCAATGGATGGGCAGATATTTATTTTCCCAGTTTTTTTTAAGGATTCAGCCGGTTATATTTTCTGCCGTTGCTATTTGCGCGATATTTTATTTCTTTGCCAGCCGGTATTCGCTGGGAGCCGCATTCTTTAGCTTGTTTGTTTCATTGTCTTCGTTAGGCTTATGGAACCATTGGGCGGAGGCAAGGCCCTATTCGTTATGGTTTTTGCTTAGCACCTTACAAATGCTTATATTAACAGACATGCTTAAATCCAAAGCTCCATATGAAAAGCATTTAAGTAAATTAATCTGTATCCATGTTTTGCTTTCACTGACAAGTATCATTTCAATTGTCCAAATTATGGCCTGTTACGCGGTATTATGGTTGTTTGTTGAACGCCGGTTAAGATATTTCTGGGGTATTCTGCTGGCGCCAGCCGTGGTGTGCATTTATTATTACATCCTTGGCCCTAAATTCTTGTTTTATTTTGTGGATGGCCCTTTGGGATTGATTAATGCTAATTTACCCAAGGACCGCATGATTGTTTTTATTATCTTCGCGCTGTATTGTATGTTTAAATATTTCAAGAATAAACAATGGAAGGAAGTTCCAGAGATCAGGTTTCTGTTTTTTTCTTCGATTATTATGTTTCTATATGGGCTGGTTTTGTTTAAGCTGAAATTAACGGAAAGCCAAAATAATCAGGGTTTTCAGATTTCTGGCCGGTATTTTGGGCCCTTAACCCCGCTTGGCATCATCGGGGTGACAATGTTTGCGGCAGGTTTTTATAAAATCTTTAACCATCGGTTCTGGAGAATTTCTATCGTCTTGGTTTTTTGCTGGCTATGTTTCTTGCGTATTGAGCGCACCGTTGCTTACGGTCCTAAGGTTAAGCTTTTGACTGTCCCGGAAGGGTTGCCCGGCTAGGCTGCTTAAGATAAGGGCATTTAATCCTTGACATTGCAGGTGACCTATTTATAATAGATTGTTCAATGTTTGAACAACATATCTATTTATGGCTAAAGACTTTTTAGACGAACGGGAATTTGAGTTGGTGAATATTGTGGGTGGGCAATTATCAGCTAACCAGCGTGATTTATCCCGCCAGATGAATCTTTCATTAGGAATGACTAATATCCTTTTAAGGCGATTAGTATCAAAAGGTTACATCCGCATCAAACAATTAAACCAGCGTAAAATGCAGTATCTCCTGACGACCAAGGGCTTCTCTGAAAAGATGCGTAAGTCTGTCAAATACACTCTTAAAACAATTAATTCCATTGCCTTAATCAAAAGCCGCCTCAATGAGATTATTTTGAATTTATACCGTCAAGGTCACCGTGAATTTTATGTGATTGCCACCTCTGATTTTGAACTATTGCTTAAAATGATCCTTGAAGAAAGAAAGTCCGACCACATGCAATTTCATTTTCTTCATGAAGGGCATGATCACATTAATAAAGGAATATTGCTTATTTGTAAGGAATACGTGAATGTAGCTTCTACTGAAGCTCTTCAGGTGGTTAATGTTGTGCATGAATTATCAAAAGATAATTTATTAAGTGCAAGGCCATAGACATTAAGATGAAAGAAATTATAAAATCAAATATTTGGCTGATTGTCGGTGTTATCGTTTTCAGTTCCTTAGCCGCCGTGCTGGAGACGGTCAGTCTTGCCGTTATCGCTCCGTTGTTAAATATGGCTTCTAATCAAAATGCTCACGTTTATCCCTTTCCTTTTAATCAATCGTTTGTCCTGTTAAACAGTATGGATACTTCTCATAAATTACAATGGATTGCGGGTATTTTAGTTCTCAGCGCGGTGGTTAAAAACGCATTCTTTTATGCCAATATTGTTTGTTGTACGCGGTTTAGGACAGCCTTGGTTAAGCATTACCGCATGGCCTGCGTTAATCGGGTCATGAAGGCGGGGTTTGGGTACATCAACCGCAAAAGAGGGTCGGATTTACAGCAAGTATTTGAGAATCATATAGAAAATTCAGTCGGGATGATGGTAGATTCAGTCGGCAGTATCCAGCCTCATGTGTTCACCTTGATTTTATTAGTCTTTTATTTATTTTCGCTATCAGTCAAGTTGACCCTGTTATCAATTGCTTTAGTGGCGGCTGCGTTATTTGTTTTGAGCGGAGTTTCACGACGGGTGAGGCAGTCTGCGGATGCCTGCATTAAACATAAATATTTATTAAGCCAGATTGTTTTGGATATCCTGCAGGGAATGAAGATTGTCCGGTTATTCGGCCGCGAGAAATTTATGGTAAGCGAGGTTGAAAAAAGAGGGGATAATTACAGTGAAGCGTATGCCAAGATGACATTAAATTCCCAGGCGGTCGCTCCGATGTTTGAAATCTGCGGCGTTTGTATTCTGGGCGCGATCTTATTGGTGACCTCCTTGCTGGTGGTTAAGAATCCTGCAGTCTACAGCACCTTGTTGATCTTTATCTTAATTTGGATCCGTATTATTCCCCCTGTTAAAGCGTTGAATAGTGCACGAGCGGCGGTCGTTGCGCGTATCCCATGGCTTAATGAGGTCAACGCATTCTTAAAAGAAGCGAAAGAAGAATCAATTCCCAATGGGAGAAAGCGGTTTGAGGGATTAAACAGCGCGGTGACATTTAAGGACGTATCGTTTCAGTATACGGCTCAGACACCGGTTGTGCTTAATAAGATTAATATGAGCATTCCTAAAGGGGCAAGGGTTGGTGTGGTGGGAGCGTCGGGTTCAGGAAAATCAACCTTAAGTGAATTATTGCTTCGTTTTTATGATCCTCAAGAAGGGGCAATCTTTATTGATGGGCGCAATATTAAGGATTTTGATATTGTCTCCTGGCGCAAGGCTGTCGGAGTGGTGACACAGGACACATTCTTATTCCATGACACAGTGCGGCATAATATTGCTTTTGCTGATCCTTCTGTCAGTGAGGAGTTAGTTATTAAGGCGGCAAAACGGGCGCATGCCCATGATTTTATTGAAGCCCTGCCGCAAGGCTATGATACCCGTATCGGTGACCGCGGTGTTTTGCTATCCGGCGGCCAGCGCCAACGGATAGCGATTGCCAGGGCAATATTAAATGAACCTCAAATTTTGATCTTTGATGAAGCAACGTCAGCGTTGGATTCAGAATCTGAGAGGTATGTCCAGCAGGCCTTGGATGAAGTCGCGCAATCTAAAACGGTTATTACCATTGCGCACCGGTTGTCGACGGTGATGAATTCAGACTGGATCGTTGTGGTGGAAAAGGGAAAGATTGTTGAACAGGGAACAAGCGCGGAGCTGTTAAAGCAGAATAGCTTTTATAAGAAGCTGGTAGACATGCAGCGTATGGATTTAGAAGATAAAACCTCAGGAGTTGCCTATGGCATTGAATCCTGATATCACACAGGCGGTTATTTTTGCCGGGGGACGGGGCGAGCGTTTAAAACCGTTGACGGATCATATGCCAAAGCCCATGGCTCCTGTGTTGGGCCGGCCTTTTTTAGATTATCTTATTTCAACCCTAATAGATATAAAGATCAAAAAGATCTTGATTCTAGTCGGGTATAAAGCCCAGACGATCATGAGCCGGTACAAGGATGGGCTGTCTAATGGAATTAAGATTGAATATTCCGTTGGCACCGAGGAAGACTTAACGGGACGGCGTTTATTGGATGCGTATGCAAGATTGGATGATTCATTTTTATTGATGTATGGAGATAATTATTGGCCTATTGAAATCAATGCAATGACGGCTCATTTTAAGGCGGTTAATTTGCCGGCTATGACGACGGTGTATAGTAATAAGAATGGAAGCGCGGAATATGGGTTTGATAATAATACCTTAGTTAATAAGGGCATTGTCAGCTGTTATGATAAGAAACGCCAAACGCCCGGACTTAATGGTGTTGATATCGGGTACTTTATGCTGAAGAAAACTATATTAAATCCGGCCATCAGCGGTAATATTTCTTTTGAAGAGTCGATCCTCTCGGCGTTGGCCGTTGAACAGCGTTTAGCCGCTTATGTAACGGACCGGCAGTATTATTACATTACAAATTTCAATACCCTCAAAGACTTTGAGAATGCCGTCGGCCGTAATGATTTCAAACCTTTAGACGAAAGATTATTGCCATGAGTTTTTTTGTGAAATATCTGCAGGAGATGTCCGACTGTATCCTTAAGGCCGATGAGAAGTTATTGCTTAAAGCATCTGATGGGATAAAGCAGGCGAGCGGGCAAAATGGGAAGGTCATTATCGTCGGTAATGGCGGCAGTGCGGCTATTGCGTCACACGTGTCGGTTGATTTAACAAAGGCCGCTGGGATAAGGTCGGTTAATTTTAATGAGGCTGATTTAATCACTTGCCTGGCTAATGATTTTGGGTATGAGCATTGGGTCGCAAAAGCTCTTGAATATTACGCTGATTCAAAAGATTTGATTATTTTAATCAGCAGCAGCGGGCGTTCAGCAAATATGATTAACGGGGCTGACCAGGCCAATAAGATGGGGCTTAATTTAATCACCTTCTCCGGCTTTGAACGTGATAATGCATTAAGATCTAGGGGCAAGATTAATTTTTGGGTTGATAGCCGTGATTATAACATGGTTGAAATGACGCATCATGTGTGGTTATTGGCAATCGCGGATAAGATTATCAGTAAGACCTAACAAAGGGAGTATATGCACATATTAGTGACAGGAAATTTAGGATATATCGGGACAGTGTTAGTTGAGATGCTTTTAAGCAAAGGGTATCAGGTCACAGGCCTTGATACGGATTACTACCAAGGATGTGAATTATACCAATTTGCAAAGCCCACCCGCCAGATCTTAAAAGATGTCCGACAGGTCACCCCGGATGATTTTAAAGGGATCGACGCGGTGATTCATCTGGCCGCCTTATCAAATGACCCTTTAGGTGAGCTCGATGTGTCTTTAACCGATGATATTAATTTAAAGGGAACGCTCTGCGTGGCCGAGTGTGCCAAGAAAGCCGGTGTTAAACGTTTTGTTTATTCCTCTTCTCAGAGCATGTACGGCATTTCAACCTTAGACGCTGAATTAGAGGAAGATAATAGCGAGAAACACCCATTGACCGCGTACGCGCGAACGAAGTGGGAGGCTGAATGCGCCTTGAATCAGATGGCGGATAAAAATTTCCATGTCATTGCGTTTCGTCCTTCGACAGTGTTCGGTGCAAGCCCGCGCCTGCGCTGTGATATTGTTTTCAATAATTTAGTTGCCTGCGCCTATACGACCGGCAAGATAGAAATTAAAAGCGACGGCACGCCATGGCGGCCGGTTGTTCATGTTAAGGATGTGTGCATGGCCTTTCTCGCGGGGATCGAAGCACCCTTAAGTTTGGTTTCAGGGCAGGCCTTTAATGTGGGGATTTTTAACGGTAATTTTACTGTCAGGGATTTAGCTCAGGCGGCCCAGCGTTCAGTGCCGGGCTCTTCTTTGGTATTCACCGGTGAGCATGGGAATGATTCCCGTACCTACCGCGTGAGTTTTAAGAAAATATTAACCGTTCTCAAGGATTATTTTAAACCGCAATGGGATTTAGACCGCGGCGGCAAAGAATTGGTCGAGCTGTTTAACAAGGTTAGTTTTAAAGAAGAACATTTCCGAGGTCGCGTCTGTACCCGCCTTAAACAAATTAATTACCTGCGTGACGCACGGCAATTAAATGACAAATTATTGTGGGAAGAAAATAAGGTGCTTAATGGGACACTCTAATGTAGATGTGATCAATGCTTGCCGAGGATGCTTTGCAGATGCACCCGTCAATATTTTAGATCTGGGTTTGCACCCGTTGGCTAATTCATTGGGGAAAACTCAACAAGAGTGTTATGAGCGATATCCGCTGACAACCGCTTTTTGTCCGCAATGCGGTTTATTTCAATTAAAAGAAACTGTTAAGAAAGAAATTCTTTTTGATCAATATGTATGGGTGACTGGAACATCAGCCGTTGCTAAAGAATATTCCCAGACATTATTTAACCGGGTCCTCAAGCATGCGGGAATTAAAGCGGGGGATTTTATCGTCGAGATTGCCTCTAATGACGGCACTATGCTTAAGCCATTTGTGAATAATGGGTTTAAGGTCTTGGGAGTCGAGCCTGCTCAGAATATCGCTGATATTGCCATGCGCTTTGGTGTTAATACGCTTAATGCGTACTGGAATAAAGATACAGCTCAAGCGGTGATCAAAAGTCATGGGGCCCCCCAGGTGATTATGGCCCGTAATGTGATTCCACACGTAAGTCAATTGCATGAAGTAATCGACGGGATCCGGATCGGATTAGGGCGGGATGGTATCGGCATTATTGAATTTCACGATGGCGGTATTATTGCCAAAGAGCTTCATTATGATTCGATTTATCATGAGCACCTATGTTTCTTTACGGTGGGTTCTATAACCAAGCTGTTAAACCGCCATCAATTATTCCCATTCCATATCGATCATAGCCCTATCAGCGGCGGGTCCTATGTTATTTATTTTTCAGCACAACAGCGTAAGCCTGATGATGCCTATCTAGATGCTGTTGCTAAAGAAA
>CAZCHB010000058.1:0-3071 GCA_964498235.1 uncultured Planctomycetales bacterium | reverse complement strand
GAGCTGGCGTCCTGGCAGGATTTTGCAAAACGGAGCATTGAGCATAAGGCTAAAACAAATCAGATGATTAAGCAGTTGTCAGGAAAGAAGATAATCGGTTTTGGTGCCTCCGCGCGCAGTGCCACCTTTTTGAATTTTTGCGGCATCAATTATCCTCAAATGCTGGCCGTTGTTGATAATAATGCCTTAAAGCAGGGCCTATTTACGCCCGGATCGGCGATCCCCATTGTGTCAAAACAAGAAGCCTTTGCCTTAAATCCGGATATTGTATTTATTATCGCGTGGAATTTTAAAGATGAGATTATTAACGAGTGCAGGCAGATGGGATTTAAGGGAAAGTATTTAATTCCGTTTCCTCAAGCACCGTATATGGTTTAAGCCCAGAAAGGATTTAATGATGATCGGCGGCGTAAAAATAATTCCCTTAAAGATTTTTCCTGATGAGCGGGGCGCTATCATGCACGGCGTGCGTAATGATAATATTCTTAATTCATTCGGTGAAGTTTATTTCAGTAAGATTTATCATGAAGCGATTAAGGGCTGGCATGTCCATGAGACACTAATCCTTAATTATATTTGCGTTTTTGGCCAGGTCAAATTAGTGCTGCATGACTTAAGAGAAAAGTCGCCGACTAAGGGTGAGACTCAGGAAATATTCATGGGCATGGATAATTATTGCTTGGTGCATATCCCTCCGGGGATTGCCAATGGCACGAAAAGCTTGTGGGCACCGTTTTCAATTGTGGCGAACGTGGCTTCAGAACCACATGATCCAACGAAGAAATATAAGCGCATCCATCCAGATGACGGCCTTATTAAATACGATTGGCAAAGGAAGATTTTCTAGATTCTATGCGGATATTGATCACAGGCGCATCAGGTTTTATTGGACAGCATCTTGTGCCGTTATTGATGAAGGACAAGCATCAGGTATTGGCTTTATCGAGAAAAAAAGGTGTTGGGTCAATTGCTGGCCTGACCTACTTAAAAGGGGATATGAATCGCTTGGCCCTTGTTGAAAAAGATATTATCCGTTTTAAGCCGGATGTATGTATCCATCTGGCGTGGGAGGGAATTCCGGATTATTCATATGAGGTATCCAAATGTAATTTGGATGCGTCTATTTATTTATTTAATATGCTCGTTAATAAAACATCCTGCCGTAAGATTATTGCCAGCGGCAGTTCATGGGAATATGGAAAGACTAGTGGTGTTTGCCGTGAAAAGGATGCTATTGATATTAAATCAGCGTTTACATGGGCTAAGAATGCGATCCTATCCTATGGGCAGATGATCTGTAAACCTGTTAAGATTGATTTTATTTGGATGCGCCTGTTCTTTGTTTATGGGCCTGGCCAGAAGGAGCATTCATTGATTCCGACGCTGCATCGGGCATTTTGCATGAATAAAAACCCTGATATTAAAGCGCCGCGTAATGCCCAGGATTTTATTTATGTTACAGATGCCGTCGAGGCGTTTCGTTTAGCTGTTAAAAAAGAAGTTCCCTCAGGTATTTATAATCTTGGGACGGGCAAGGCGGTGGCTGTTAAGGACATATGCATGAAGGTGGCGCGGCTTATGGGAAAAAGTTCAACGTTGTTTTTTGACTCGAAACTCCTTAAAAAAGCCGGGGTCAGGACATGGGCTGATATTTCGTTAACCACAAAGAAGTTGGATTGGCATCCGGCCATTGATTTAAACGAAGGTATTAAAAGCCAGATAAGATCGTTGGAGACAATATGATTATTTCACGGACACCGCTTCGGATCAGTTTTGCTGGAGGGGGATCGGATTTTGAAGAATATTACCAGACTGGGTACGGCGCGGTCGTCAGCACGGCCATTGACAAATATATTTATATCACGGTCAATAAGAAATTTGATGACATGATCCGTTTAAGTTATTCCAAGACAGAGGTTGTGGATAATGTCGATGACTTGGAACATAATGTCATCCGTGAATCGTTAAAATTACTAGAGATCAATAAAAAGATCGAAGTTGTTTATATGGGGGACATCCATTTAGGTTCGGCTGGTGTTGGCTTGGGGTCTTCCAGCGGTTTAGCCGTCGGTGTCTTAAATGCGTTATACGCGTTTAAAGGGCTTCATGCGTCCGCTGAGAGGCTGGCCTGTGATGCCTGTAAGGTTGAAATGGATATCCTCAAGCATCCGATGGGCAAGCAGGATCAGTATATCAGCGCGTACGGCGGATTTAATTACATCAAGTTTAATAAAGACGGCACCGTTTACGTCGACCCGATCATTTGTAATAATGCGACAAAAACATTACTACATAACAAACTGATGCTTTTCTATACGGGGTTAGTGCGTGTGTCATCAACAATCCTGCACGAGCAAAAAGCCAAGACCCAGCATAATTTGGCTCACCTAGACAAGATGGTCGGCATGGCCAATGATTTAAGGGACAGCCTTATACGTAATAATATTGAAGGTGTTGGCGAGATACTTCACGAAGGATGGCTTTTAAAGAAAAAATTGGCGGGCGGTGTGTCAACGCCGTTAATTGATGAGTATTACGCTAAGGCACGGAAAGCAGGCGCAGTGGGTGGGAAAATATTAGGGGCAGGTGCTGGCGGATTCCTTTTGCTTTATTGTGATGAGAAATACCAGCCTAAGGTCAGGGCCGCTTTAAGTGATTTGAAAGAGAGCCCTTTTAAGTTTGAAGGGCAAGGCAGTAAAATTATTTATGTGCATGATTAATAGGGAGGAACCATGAAGGTAAAAATTACTAATGATCAAGGTGATGCGCACGAGGTAGATTTATATACCCGTCAAGGCCTAGAGGCTGTTACTCAGTTATGGATTAAAACGGCTACACATCATCGTTTGATGTATGAGCCTACCTGGCTTGGTATTCCAATCATCCAATTACCTGAAGATATCGTTATGATGCAGGAGTTGATCTGGAAATTACGGCCGGATGTTATTGTAGAGACCGGGATAGCTCATGGCGGATCTGCGGTTTTTCATGCGTCTATTTTAGAAATGATAGGCAAGGGTAAGGTTATTGCCGTTGATATCGATATTCGAAAACATAATGAAGTTGCAATT
>CAZCHB010000057.1:0-10385 GCA_964498235.1 uncultured Planctomycetales bacterium | reverse complement strand
CCTTTAGGTAAGAAGTGGTTAAGTTTCGGCTGGCATGTGATTGAAGTAGACGGCCATAACTTAAAAGATTTAACTAATGCCATGGATGAGTTAAAAGATATTAAAGGAAAGCCGTCGGTGATTATAGCTCATACGGTTAAAGGTAAAGGCGTTTCCTTTATGGAAGGTAAATGTGCCTGGCACGGTAAGGCGCCCAATAAAGAACAATTGACTGCTGCTTTAAAAGAACTTTGATGAGCTGCGGTCATCCCCGAATGTATTCCGCCTAAGGCGGATCAGCCGAGGCTGATAATCAGGGATCTAGTGCGCTAGATGCCTGATGACCTTTGGAAATGCCCGGCATGAGGGTACAAAAGATTTCGGGCGTGACATAAGGATTATATGGAATTAAAACCAACCCCAACACGCGATGGTTTCGGTGAAGAATTAGTTGTCTTAGGTAAGACTAACCCTAATATTGTTGTTACTTCCGGTGATTTGGAGGATGCGACCCGTGCGGAATATTTCAAAAAAGAATTTCCGGATCGTTTCTTTAATTTAGGGATTACAGAGCAGGATGTTGTTGGTACAGCGGCAGGTTTAAGTACCCAAGGCTATGTGGCTTTTGCCACTTCATTCGCGGTTTTTTTAACCAACCGTGCCTACGACATGATTCGCTTGGATGTCTGCTATAACAATACCAATGTTAAGGTTGTTTGTTCCCATGCGGGGGTTACCGTCGGAGAAGATGGTGCCAGTGCCCAGTGCTTGGAAGATTTTGCCATCATGCGAGTTTTGCCGAATATGCGTGTCATTTGCCCTGCTGATTATATCGAATGCAAAAAAGCCACCCGTGCGATTACGGCTGAGTATGGTCCTTTTTATATGCGCACCTCGCGCGCGCCGTTGCCGATCCTAACAAGTGAAGCTGATCCATTTGTTATCGGTAAGGCGAATATTTTGCGTCAGGGTAAGGCAGTAACAGTAATTGCTTGTGGAGCCATGGTGTCAGAGGCGATGTCAGCTGCTGAGAAATTGAAAATGGAAGATATTGATGTGCGCGTGATTAATATGCACACTATTAAGCCGATCGATACACAGGCCATTATTACCGCGGCTAAAGAAACAGGTGCTATTGTTACGGCTGAAGAACATCAAATTTACGGAGGTTTGGGTTCTGCTGTCGCTGAAGTATTGGCCCAGCATGCACCGGTGCCGGTTGAAATGGTGGCTGTTAAAGATTCTTTTGGTGAAAGCGGAACCCCTGCGCAGCTGCTTGCGCATTATGGACTTAAAGATAATAATATTATTGATGCAGTAAAGAAGGTCATTGCCCGTAAGAAATAGAGGAGGTTTTATGTCACAGCCCATCATGAAAGAACTAGCCGGCTTAGGACAAAGTTTGTGGATTGACAATATTAGCCGTTCAATGATCCTTTCCGGTAAATTAAAAGCGTTAATCGACCAAGGCTTGCGCGGCCAAACATCAAATCCCTCTATCTTTAAACAATCAATTTCAGCCAGCAATGATTATGATCAGCGTATCCTTGAATTAAACGAAGCGGGAAAATCAACTTTTGAGATTTATGATGAATTGACGATTAAGGATGTTTCCGATGCGGCCGATATGTTCCGCGGTGTTTATGATCAGACAAAAGGATTGGATGGTTACGTCAGTCTGGAAATTAATCCATTATTGGCCAATGAAGTGGATGCCCAATATAATGAAGGTGTCCGCCTGTGGAAGAAGTTAAACCGTCCTAATGTCATGATTAAAGTGCCGGCGACGAAGAAAGGCTGTGAGGTGGTCGCTAAATTAATTGGCGACGGTGTTAATGTAAACGTGACCTTGATTTTTTCTGCCGAGCAGTACGCGCAGGTGGTATGGGCATATTTTAAAGGGTTGAAAGCGCTAGCGCTAAAAGGCGGCGATTTATCCAAGGTTCGTTCAGTAGCCAGTGTCTTTGTCAGCCGTCTTGATGCGACAATCGATAAAATGCTGGATGAAAAACAGCAGGGTTCCTCATTAAGAGGGAAGGCTGCGGTCAATAATTGTGAAATAGTTTTTCATAAATTCCAAAATTTCTTCAGTGGTGATGAATTTAAATTATTGGAATCAAAAGGCGCTAATGTTCAGCGTGTGTTGTGGGCATCGACTGGAACAAAGGATGCTAAATACAGTGATATTAAATACCTGACTGAATTGACATCAAGCCCGACTGTTAATACCGTCCCGGATAAGACCTTGGATGCATTCTTAGATCATGGTAAGGCAGCGCTGGCATTGCCGCGCGATGTGGCACAGGCCCAACGCAATATTGAACAATTACGTTTACTTGGCATTGATGCGAATGTAATATGTCTTAATCTTTTAGCAGATGGCCTTAGCGCGTTTGACAAATCATTTGAAGAGCTTTTATCTTCAATCGAAGAAAAATCAAAGCGCTTATGCGCAAAGAATTAGTTCAGATTAACAAGTAGTCCTTAAGTCAAAAGCTTAAGTAAAAAAGGGGAAGGTATGATTAAGAAATTAGTGGTTTTAACAGCGGCTGTCGTTTTATCAACAGGTTTTGTATTTGCTGACGAAGCGGCAATGGCCCCTGAAGCGGCGGGTGCTGCTGTTTCTGAAGCAGTTGAAGTTGGCAATACCATTTGTCCAATCAGCGGTGAAGCCCTCGATCCAGCTACGGCTGAAAAAGTGACGGTCAATGGCAAGATTTATAATGTCTGCAAAATGGGCAAGGAAGCATTTGATAAAGACCCAGCTGCCATGGCAGAAAAATTTACTGCGTTTGATTCTAAAGTGAATGATGAAATGAATATGGAAATGTCTGCGGAAGAAGGCGCTGAAATGCCTGCTGCAGAAGGCGAAGAGATGAAGAAGTAAGATATAAGTAAGGTCAAATTAAGGGGACACAATACTTAATTAATTTAAATTAAATATTGTGTCCCTTTCTTTTTGTATTAGACTGAATACATGAATCCATGGGACAATATCACATCGCTATCTTATTCAGAAATAAAGGACTTACAAAACAAACAGCTGCATCATTTTATTAATACGCATGTCTATCCTTTTAGTCCTTATTACCGTAAAGTTTTTGATGATAATAAAATAAATCCTAATGATATCCGCACAGTTAATGATTTAAAGCGAATCCCTTTTTCCAGTAAGCTGGATTTAGTGACAAAGGACAATCCTTTAAAATACCGCGATTTTATTTTGGCGCCGGACAAAGAGAAAATTGCCAAGCATTGGCCGAAAGAAAAATTATTGGGCCTTGCGTTTAAGTCAATGCTTAAAGGTCAAGGATATGTGCAGGACAAATTAGCGAAGGAATACCGTCCAGTATTCATGACGTTTACAACAGGAACGACAAGCACGCCGGTGCCGTTTACCTACAGCGGCTATGATCTGAATAATCTAAATATTTCCGGTGCCCGCATGGTCAACCTTTTTGATATTCAGCCCGATGAACGCATCATGAATATCTTTCCTTTTGCGCCGCATTTAGCTTTTTGGCAGGTTTTTTTCGGCGGGATTGAGGCTAATGTCTTTTGTTTTAGTACCGGAGGGGGAAAGGTTTTGGGGACGGATGGGAACATGGGGGTGCTGATGCGGATTAAACCGTCGGTGATCCTAGGTGTTCCAAGTTATATTTACCATCTGGTACGTTTTGCCCAGGAAAAAGGGCATGATTTATCCTTCCTTAAAAAAGTTGTGCTGGGCGCGGCTAAGGTCACGGTGCCCTATAAGCAAAAATTAGCTGTCATGTTAGCTGAGCAGGGTGCTAAGGATGTGCGTATTTTTGGCACCTACGGTTTTACGGAAGCGCGCAGCGCCTGGGCAGAATGTCCGGCGGATAATCATCTCTCCAGCGGCTATCATTTATACCCTGACAAGGAAATCTTTGAGGTTGTCGATCCTGACACCGGCCAGGTAAAAGGTTTGGGTGAAGACGGAGAATTGGTCTATACCTGCTTGGATGCGCGGGCAAGTGTTGTATTGCGTTATCGTACCGGCGATTTTGTCAAAGGCGGTATTGTCCACGAGCCCTGCCCGTATTGCCACCGTATGACTTTGCGCTTATCGAATGATATTTCCCGTCTTTCAGACAATAAAGATTTACAGCTGTCGAAAGTCAAAGGCACATTGGTTAATTTAAATCATTTTGGTTCTGTTTTAAACGATATTTCTGATTTAGAAGAGTGGCAGATTGAAATCCGTAAACATAATAATGATCCCTTTGAAGTTGATGAGGTGGTTGTTTATATCACGCCCAAACTTGGGGTGTCGGAGAATTACATTTGTAATGAAATAAAGGAAAAATTGGTCGGAGCAACAGAAGTTGCGCCTAATGAAATCAAGTTTGTCTCTTTACCGGAGATGTTAAAACGCTTGGAGTTAGAAACCGCAAATAAAGAGAAGCGTATTATTGATACGCGGCCGAAAGGATAATACATGGAACGTATTGCGATTGTCGACGGGATAAGGACGCCGTTTTGTAAGATGGGGACGGTGTTTAATGACTTAAGTGCGGTGGAATTAGGCCGTTTGGCCGCGCGTGAATTAATTGAGCGCAGTTCACTTGATGTCAAACATATTGATGAGGTTATTTTTGGCTGTGTTGGCCAGCCGGCGGATGCGGCAAATATTGCGCGGGTCATCGGCCTTTTAGCTGGTGTTCCTAAAACAACCCCAGCATATACAGTTCACCGTAATTGTGCATCAGGGATTGAAGCAGTGGTTTCAGCCGCGTTAAAGATCCAGGCGGGTGAGGGGCGTTGTATTTTAGCGGGCGGAACAGAGTCGATGAGTAACATTCCTTTTTATTACACCAAGGAAGCGCAGGGCATATTCATGGAAATCAGCCGTGCAAAGACCTTGACGGCACGCCTGCAGGCTTTTGCGAAATTCCGGATGAAAAACTTATTAGTGCCTAAGATCGGTCTGCAAATGGGATTAACTGATCCAGTCTGCGGCCTCAACATGGGGCAAACCGCAGAGGTGTTAGCTAAAGAATTCGGCATTACCCGCCGGGAACAAGATGAGTTTTCCTTGCAGAGCCATTTAAAAGCGATTGCTAATCGTAATATCCTGCGTGAGGAAATCGTGCCTGTTATCCTAAGCCCTAAATTTAAAGAAGCTGTGCTTGATGATAACGGTCCGCGTGAAGGGCAGACGATGGAAGCGCTAACTAAATTAAAACCATTTTTTGAGCGCGGTACAGGAACAGTGACGGCGGGTAATTCTTCCCAAGTGACTGATGGGGCAGGCGCGATTTTAGTGATGAGCGAATCGAAGTCTAAGGAATTAGGGTTTGTGCCTCTTGGTTATTTGCGTTCTTATGCCTTTGCGGGCGTAGAGCCTAACCGTATGGGCATCGGCCCGGCGCACGCGATTCCCAAAGCCCTAAAGAAGGCCGGCGTGAAATTTTCTGATATGCAGGCATTTGAAATTAACGAAGCTTTTGCCGCGCAGGTTTTAGCATGCACAAAGGCTTTAGCATCGGAGAAGTTTGCTAAGGAATTCGGGTATGAAGGGTATACCGGGACCATTGATCCATCTAAGCTTAATGTCAACGGCGGAGGTATTGCCTTAGGTCATCCTGTAGGTACAACCGGCGCCCGCTTAATTTTAACGTTGCTTAAACATTTAAAACGGAATAATTTAAATATCGGCGTTGCGTCTTTATGTATAGGCGGCGGACAAGGCGCGGCTGTCGTCCTGGAGAGATAAAATGAAAAAAAACATAATTGTATCTTTATTATTCTTTAGTGTTGTGAATTTGGCGGCCTCTTGTTTTGCGGGTCCGCAGGTAAGTAGCATTGATGCCCAAGATGCTGTTGAAGTGACGGTGTATAACAGTAATATTGGGCTGGTCAAAGATTCGCGGCATATTAAATTAGAGGCGGGTGAAGGGGAACTGCGTTTTATGGATGTGGCGTCGCAAATCATGCCCCAAACAGTGCACGTCCAGCCGGCAGATGCGTCAGCTGATTTTAGCGTTTTAGAACAGAATTATGAGTATGATTTGATGAATTCTGCAAAGTTGTTGGATAAATATATTGGCCGAAAAATAAAATTATTAACAATTAATCAAATGCAGGATAAAAAAGAGATTGTTGATGCGGAAGTCTTAAGCAATAACAATGGCCCAATTTATAAGATCAATAATGAAATTTATTTAGGGCATCCTGGTTATCAAATCCTCCCGGAAATTCCTGAGGACCTTATCGCTCAGCCAACGTTAACCTGGACCTATAACAGCAGGTCAAAGGGTGTTAAGAATGTTAAGGTTTCATATCTGACTAGCGGAATTAACTGGAAAGCTGATTATGTAATGGTTGTTAATAAGGATGATAACCAAGCTGGCCTAAGCGGTTGGGTGACCTTAGATAATCAAAGTGGTACCGCTTACAAAAAAGCCAAGCTAAAGCTAGTTGCCGGTGAGATTAACCGCGTGAATGATAATGTTTACGCAAGACGGCCGGCAATGAGGGCGGCTAATCTGGAATTGATGGGTGCTAAGGCGCAGTTTCAAGAAGAATCTTTTTTTGAATACCATATTTACGATTTACAGCGTCCGACAACAATTAAAAATAATCAATCAAAACAGCTTAATTTGCTAGAAGCATCCGGCATTAAGATCAATAAGGAGTTTATTGTCCGGGGAGAACAGAATTATTATTGGGGCAATTATGGGGCCCAGTCATTAAAGCCGGCAGTAAATGTCTATTTAAAATTTAAGAATTCGAAGGAAAATAATTTAGGGATGCCTCTTCCCGCAGGGACGATACGTCTATATAAAGAAGACGCTCAAAAGAGCCTGCAATTTATCGGGGAAGATGTGATTAAACATACGCCCAAGGATGAAGATTTGGAGGTCAAGGTCGGTGAGGCGTTTGATTTGGTGGCTGAGCGCAAGCAGATGAATTTCCAGCAGGACAGCAATTCATATGACACTGATTGGGAAATTATCTTGCGCAACCATAAAGATTCTGACGTGCGAATAGCCGTTGTTGAGCCTTTATATGGTGACTGGAAGATTTTTAATAATAGCGTTCCTTATAAAAAGATTGATGCCAATTCAATCCGTTTTGATGTTGATGTGCCTAAAGGTAAGGAAGTTAAATTTACTTATCAAGTCAGAGTTGAGAGATATTAAAACATAGGGAGAGCGCATGGCTGTTTATTATAAAGAAGAAGGTATTATTGGCTATATCACGTTTGACGCACCTGATTCAAAGGTCAATGTCTTAAGTTCAACAGTTTTGATGGCCTTTGAGAAGATTATTGATGAGTTTAAGAATACATCAGCGATTAAAGTAATTGTTATTCAAAGTGCCAAGAAGGATATCTTTATTGCCGGTGCGGACATCAAAGAAATTGAGAATATTGTTGAAGTGCCTGACGGTAAGCTTAAGTCACAGGCAGGACAGCGGGTATTTAATAAACTGCAGGATTTGCCAATTCCGACGATTGCGGTGATTGATGGCGCGGCTTTAGGGGGAGGATGCGAGTTGGCTTTGGCCTGTACTTATAGGGCGGCAACCTTCAGCGATAAAGTGCGCATCGGCGTTCCGGAAGTTAATTTGGGTTTTGTGCCGGGTTTTGGTGGGACCTACCGTTTGCCAAGGCTGGTTGGTTTACAAGGTGCCTTAAAATTAATCTTATCAGGCAGCCCAGTCAACGCGACGGCTGCTTTTAAGATGGGACTGGTGGACCGCCTTTATCCGCAAACTGGCTTAGTTGACCGTATAAAAGAGCTTGCTGCAGAAGTGGCCTCAGCTGGAGGTAGGCGTATGGTGCGTCCAGTGATGAAGAAAGGTTTTGAAGGATTTTTAGAGAATAATTCTATTGGTCAATCTATTGTTTTTAATAAATCCCGTCAGGAAGTTTTAAAAGCAACCAAAGGTTTTTATCCCGCGCCGCTTAAAGCATTGGAAACTGTAAAACAGACATTAGGCATGAACCGTGCCCGCAGCCTCGATATTGAATCATCGGCCTTTGCTGAATTAGCTGTTACGCCTCTATCAAAAAATTTGGTTAAAGTGTTTTTTCTTCAGGAAAAGTTCAAAAAATTAACTGTGTCCGGTGCCGAGTCCGTTGTGCCGGGTTCTATCAAGAAAGCGGCCGTGATTGGTGCTGGGATCATGGGGGGCGGGATTGCTCAATTGTTTAGTAACCGAGGGGTCTGGGTACGTATTAAGGACATTAATTTGGATGCGATTGCTAAGGGTTTAAAGGCGGCTTATGATGTGTATTATGCGGGGGTCAAGCGCCGACGGATCAAGCCGCATGAGCTTTTGAGTAAAATGGCCATGATTTCAGGTACGCTTGATTACAGCGGATTTAAAGACGCGGATATTGTGATTGAGGCTGTTGTTGAGAATATGGATATAAAGAAGAAGGTCTTTGCTGAGTTAAGCCAGAATGTATCAGGGCATACCATCTTAGCTTCTAATACATCTTCATTGTCAGTCTCTGAAATGGGAAAGGTTGCTAAAGATCCATCTAAGGTCATCGGTTTTCATTTTTTCAATCCCGTCCACCGCATGCCTTTAATTGAAATTATTACAACCCCCCAAACCTCACAAGAAACGCTCGTCACATCTGTTGAGTTTGCGAAACGTTTAGGTAAGATTCCCATCATTGTCAAAGATGCGCCAGGCTTCTTGGTTAATCGTATCCTTTTGGGGTATATTAACGAAGCCGGCCGTCTGCTCCAAGAAGGAGGTTCCATTGAATCTTTGGATAAGATTGCTGTTGATTTTGGCATGCCCATGGGGCCGTTTACGCTTTCCGACGAGGTTGGGTTAGATGTAGGCGTTAAAGTTTTGCATATTCTAGAAGCTGGTTTAGGCGCGCGGTTTAAATCAGGCGCGATCTTTGACCAAATCTTAGAGAAGAAATTATTGGGTAAGAAAACCGGTAAAGGTTTTTATATCCATGGGACAAAAGAACGTCAGGTTAATGCGGAGGTGGCCGCGATGGTTAAAGCTGCAGGCCGTTGCCCATCTGATCAGGATGCCATTGACCGCATGATTTATGTCATGATTAATGAGGCGGCGATGATTCTTCAGGAAGGGGTTGTTGATAGTCCTGATACTGTCGATGTAGGCATGATCATGGGGACAGGTTTTCCGCCTTTTCACGGAGGATTGCTGCGTTACGCGGACAGTATCGGCATTGATAAACTGGTTAAGCGTATGGAAGAATTTGATGCGAAATTCAAAGACGGCAGGTTTAAGCCATGCGCCTACATCTTAAATTTAAATCAAACCGGAAAAAAATTTTTTGCTTAATTATTTATGGAACAGGAAACAAAGAAGAAAATATTAACCGGTATAATTATTGCCGCCGCGGTTTTACTGTTCGCGGCCTTTGTTTTCTTTCTGGCCTTTATTGGAAGATTTAATAGATACAATGATGGTCTTTATGGATTCTCGGTTGATTATCCCCGCCGCTGGCAGAAGATTGTCCATCCCCAGCCTAATGGAGCGGTTGTCTTTATCAGTCCAAAGACAACGGCATTAGATGTTTTTCAGGAAAACGTTAATATTTCCGTTGAGGATGTTCCATCGGAACTGGCCTCATTGAAGAGTTTTTCAGACAAGATTGTTTTACAGATGACTAAGGTTTTTAATAATATTAAGATTGAAGAGTCAAAGCCCTATAACCTTGGAAGCCGTAAAGGGTATCGCCTAGTCTTTTCAGCATTGAAACCTGATTATAAGGTATTAACTGTTTGGGCTATTAAAAGCGGGGAGAAAGCGTATATTCTCTCTTATATAGCGGCAACTAAGCAGTATCCGCAATATTTACCCCTTGTTGAAGAAATGATTAAATCTTTTAAAGTAAATTAAAGTCCCATCCGGTCATTTAGAAATTCCTGCATCGATTCACACTTTAAATATGGGTTTGTACTCTTTTGGTGGCCGATGGTGTCAGTTGGTGTAGGGCCATAGTTATGCCCAGGGAAGACAACCGTATTATTAGGAAGTTTCTTGATCACGTCAGTGAGGGATTGGTACATTTTGCGCGCGTCACCGCCGGGCAAGTCACAGCGCCCGCACCCGTCGATAAAAAGCACGTCGCCGCAAATGGCAATAGGTGTGCCGGCATTGTCTTTAAGATAGAAAATCTGACAGCCGGGCGTATGTCCCGGGGCATAGAGGGCTTCAAAGGTCACGTTACCGACCTTTAACTTGGCATGATTGTCAACAGGGACAAGGTTCTTAAGTTTTGCGGTCAAGGTGGCTGATTCATATTTAGAAATATAAACAGGCACATTATAGGTCTCAAGGAGCAGGTTCAGCCCGTTGACATGGTCAGGGTGGGCATGGGTCAGGAATACTTGCGTGATTTTATAGCCTAGCGCTTTTGCTTGATTAATTAAGAA
>CAZCHB010000056.1:7842-10637 GCA_964498235.1 uncultured Planctomycetales bacterium | reverse complement strand
ATCTGCCATTTCACTGACGTGAATCAGGCCGTCTTGATGAACACCGATATCAACAAAACACCCAAAATTAGTAATATTGGTGACGATGCCGTTTAATTCCATGCCCAGCTTCAAATCTTCCATCGACGAGACGCCTTCTTTAAACTGCACAGCCTCAAACTTAGCACGCGGATCCCGTCCGGGTTTGGCCAACTCCTGTTTGATATCCATTAAGGTCGGCAATCCGACATCCGCCGTCACATACTTATGCAAATCAATTTGCTGACGCAAAGGTTCCTTTGCAATCAAATCTTTCACGGTCACGCCTAAATCCTTGGCCATCTGTTCAACAATACTGTAACGCTCAGGGTGAACAGCTGAGGCATCCAAGGGGTTTGGCGCGTCATGAATCCGTAAAAACCCAGCGGCTTGTTCAAAAGCCTTTGCCCCAAGCTTAGGCACCTTCTTTAATTGCTCGCGGGATTGGAAGGCCCCATGCTCATCACGAAAGCCCACAATCGCCTGTGCTAAAGCCGGCCCTAGACCGGAGACATACATCAATAATTGTTTACTAGCCGAGTTTGCCTCCACTCCAACCTGATTCACCGAACTAATAACGATATCATCAAGGCTATTTTTTAATTTGGTTTGATCAACATCATGCTGATACTGCCCCACCCCAATTGACTTAGGATCAATCTTGACTAACTCGGCCAATGGGTCTTGTAAACGGCGCCCAATCGACACCGCCCCGCGCACCGTCACATCATGATCTGGAAATTCTTCACGGGCTACATCCGACGCTGAATAAATCGATGCACCGCTTTCATTAACGATGACAACCTGAATATTAGGTAGTTTCAACGAACGGACAAACTGCTCCGTCTCACGGCTGGCTGTCCCATTACCTATTGCAATGCATTCAATATTAAACAAGGTACACAATTTCTTAACAGTCGCGGCGGCTTGCTCGATTTCTGCATCACTGTGGGAAACGTAAATGACGGTATTGTGGATTAATTTTCCCTGGGCATTAAGCACAACGGTTTTACAGCCAGTGCGAAAACCGGGATCTAAAGCCAAAACGTTTTTTTGTCCCAAAGGTGAGGCCATAAGTAATTGGCGTAGATTATCGGCAAAAACCTTGATCGCCTCCTCATCCGCGCGTTGTTTGGTGATCAAACGGATTTCTGTTTCCATCGACAACGACAATAAACGCTTAAAACTATCCTCAAGCGCCATGGCCGTCTGGGAAGAACATCCCCCTTTGCCTCTAATGAACATGGCGGATAAAATCCCTAAAGCTTCATTCTCATCGACGATAATCCGTAACGCCAATATTTCTTCCTTTTCACCTCGGCGCATGGCCAAGACCCTATGCGAGGGCGCTGTCTTAACCGGATCAGTCCAGTCAAAATAATCTTTAAATTTAATCCCTTCAACATCCTTGCCCTTAATCACCTTTGATTCAAAGACACCTTTTTCCAAATATAATTCACGTAATTTCGCCCGGGCAGGGGCATTCTCATTCACCCACTCTGCAATAATATCACGCGCACCTGCTAACGCTTCATCGGCACTTTCCACCTTAAGTTGTGTTGAAATAAACTTTGCCGCCTCAGCGCGCGGGTCCGTCAAGGCATCTTGTTCAAAAATTAATTGCGCCAAAGGTTCCAACCCTTTTTCTTTAGCAATCGTCGCGCGCGTCCTGCGTTTTGGCTTATAGGGCAGATATAAATCTTCTAACACCGTCATTGTTTCCGCGGCGTTAATTTTGCCCTTCAAATCATCATTTAATTTTCCCTGCTTTTCAATTGATTCTAAGATTGCAGTCCGGCGTTCATCCAACTCAAACAACTGAGTTAGCCGGTCACGGATACTGGTAATCGCCACCTCATCCAATGAACCGGTAATTTCTTTGCGGTAACGCGCAATAAAGGGCACCGTACTTCCCTCATCTAATAAAACGGCTGTTGATACAACCTGTCTTTCATTTATATTAAGCTCTTTTGCGACCTTGATAATGTGATTTGGATTCATTGCGCCCCTAATACTAACTGTTTTATTTAAGCTTTTTCTGCGCGTGGCAGAATTGATATTTATATGCTATATTTGATATAGAAGCAAGCACTATCGTTCTTACATGAAAACGCAAACTATCTGAAAGGATAGGACGCAAAGCTAAGAGTCTAAACGCAATGCGCATGACAGTCTAGCCGCCAAAGGAGAGCGCCCATGAAAACCATCATCTGCTCTGTCTTAATCTGCTTGCCAGCCTTATTAGCCGCCGCTTCAGCCTTTTGTGATTCAAAAACCGTTACCTATAAAATCAGCCTAACCATTCCAAATTCAATAAGCCTTAATCCAATACCTCAGCGTTCAAACCAAGCTATACAAGTGGACCAGTTAGTCAGGAACAATAAAACTGTGATTATCCATTCAGTTGTGTCACCATAAGCTGTGTTACTTTTCTTGCTTGATGCTTAAGGGAACATGGAATACATAGGTGGTGTTATCCGACACCCGTATTTCATTCTTTAACTTAATCAGTGGGATCATGTCCAGCGGCAGAGAATTAATATCAACCACAACAGTATGAGTGCCTTCACTGATATCCCTAAAATAAAATGCCCCTTGGGTGTCGCTTTCTTCCGTTACTTTTCCATCAAGAATAATCTTCGCATGACGAACAAATTGATCCCCGGCATCAGGCATACCATTTTTATTGCGGTCCACATACACTAACCCATAAACTCCCGTCTGGCTAGTTAATCCAAAATCAGCCTTTAAATGACGGCCTTGGATAATATCAACCT
>CAZCHB010000056.1:1982-7832 GCA_964498235.1 uncultured Planctomycetales bacterium | reverse complement strand
AGGTTGGTGTAGAAAAGATTAAACCTGAAGGAATTGTTTCCATGACTGGAGCCACCACCGCATTTGTCGCGCTGACATCTACCTTATAAAAACCATTCTTATCCGTTATAGCTTCTTTATCCCCCACCTTGACCTTCACCCCTTCAAAGCCCTTATCCCCCATTTCAATCTTTCCATTGCTATTTTGATCCCGATAAACATGTCCGCTGACAAAGGCATGCGGATCCCAGCCTTTAAAGACATCAAAAGTAATGCGCATGCCGACACGGACATCTAAATCATTATAGGAAGGATTCCCGCTTTCTTGGGGCCACACCCTGCGCACCCCGCCATCGATAAAGAAACTTGTATCATTATTTGGATTATAACTTAATCCTAAGGAAAGCCCAATGCTGTCTTCGCCCGCTAAATAACTATTCGTCCCCGTAGCGCCGGATTCCTTACGGTAGGATAAGTCTAGATTACCTGAAACAAGATCACCAAATTGACGGTTATAATAAAAGCCGGCAGTAAACACGTTTGGGTTTAAATCATTACCGGAAAAAGTTTCATACACCCAGGAGTATTCATCTTTAAGATAAACAGAAAGCCTGTTGGTCAACGGCAGTTGAAGCCCTGCTAATAGCGTATACCGGTCATATTCGGATATATCTGAAAATGCATATCGAGTCCTTTGTAATACGCCCCCGGCAAATACCGTCGCTTTTCTCTTGCTCCAAACATCAATGCTTCTTGAAATACGCTCATCAATCCCTAGATTACGCCGCGGTGTGATTTCTCCCGGTGTTGTCACGTAGTAAAAGTTCGTGTCCGACCAATAGTCCTTAAGAAAGGGAATTCGCACATGTCCGTTAAAATCAAAATTTAACGCGTCTGGATTATCTAAATTGTAATAAAGATAATCCCGATAAACATCCAAGACTGTTTCAGCGTTTAGGAGGCCCTGCTCATAATTCGTAATCCACATGGCACCGATCTCACCTTGATTGGATGGGAAACCAGAGACCGTTGTAAATTGCTTATTGATTTTCCTAAAATTTAGCGCGGATGACAAACTTCCATTATCCCACTTTATTCCAGCTAAGGATGAATTCCTACTATTAGCTTGGGCATATTCCCCGTTGATCACTGTATTAAAAAACTTGTGAGATGCTTCCATGGAATAAACATTTTTTGCCAAATACGCCTCATACTCACTGCCGTAGCCTTGCGCGTAATTAAAAGCAAAATAATTATATAAATCGTCCGGGTTTAACCTTATTTTAAACGCATCCACATAGGACTCTCTTGAATTTGACGCGTCTTGGGAAATAAATACAAAGCTTGTTCTTTTCTGCCCATGGCTGGCAGAAATTCCAATTAACGCATCCGCTAACTTCACATCAGCAAAAACCCCTCTTAAGCGCGTGCTAGGCATGCTAAGCGGCGATAAATACCGGCTTGCGTCAAACGCGCGCAGATTAAGATCCTTGGTCCCTTGAAGCGGAACCTGACTTAATCCGACTGTATACGCAGATATATCGGAACGCGCATTAAAACGATCGGCCTCCATAAATGAATCAAAATACCCATATGGAGATTGCCCCTCTAAAGCGAAGCTTTGTCTGAGATTATAACTTTGCCGTTTGAAATGCTCATTCTTAACACCATAGTAATATGTATTGTAATCATTGGTATAGGTAAACCTAAAAGGCTTCTCATGCTCACTGGTCTTAGGCTGACTTTCAGGAATCAATGATTGAGGGAAAATAACACCTACATAAATTGTCTTACGCCCATCACCATCCCAAATATTTAAAAATGTACTGCCGCGTTTTAACGCATCCACCTGAATTTGATTATGATTAATGATTTTCGCGCTAATAAACCCATCATCGACAATTAAGAACCGCTGGACATTCCTTCCCTCCAAAATGATACTAGCCCCATAGGCAAGCTTTATTCCCGGACGAGACGGATTAGCCGCAATAATATCGTCTAAGCGTTCAACCTTTATCAGCCCATCAACTTTTTTATCAACAAATAGCTCTTTTTGTTTTTCATTCGTTATAGTTTGCTTAACAACTATCTGCCTTGCCCCTTCATCCGGTTTAACAGTAATTTCAACAGGTTCATAATTTTCTAACGCCTCATTAATAGCCCGTGTCCTGTCTAATGTTGAACGAATAATTTGTAGATATTCCTCATTCTCTTCTTTGGTGCGAGGAGCATAATCATTGGCGAGTTTAAAATAGTAATCTGATTTTAAATCATCTTGGGCTTTTAATGCGGACATCCCTTTATCTAAATAATATATATAATATAAATGTCGAGAATTACCTTGGTAAGGATTACCCCTCAGGTCTACATTCAAAATTGAAAGATTAGCTGCAAAAACTTGCGAAGAAATAAAAAAGAATAATACAACTGCAGATAAAATTCTAAAATAAGTTTTAATCCTTAACATTCTCAATGCTAAGTTGGCCGGATAAGTCTTTGACCACTTCGATCTCTTTCACCAAAACATCTTCATCACCTAAATCAGAGTTAAGCACCAGTGAATATTTCCCTTGGCCTAATGTTGTAGGCAGCGGCAATGTCCACGCGGCATTCTGCCCCGGCGGCACATAAAGCTTTTTAAGTTCACCGCGGTCTTTGACCAACCCTCCTTCGTCCATAATGTAATACACCATGCGCGGAATCATAATAACATTGCCTTGATTAGTAAAATTACCGACAATCTCGTTTGCATTTATTTTTAATTGGTCGACAACAGCTCTTTTAAGCTTATCTTTTGGATCAATAAAAAACAAACATCCAACCCTGGTAATAATATTTAATCCTGACGCATCTTTAAGATTGGTTCCGGTCTGCTCAAAAAACAATACGCCGTAATACCCCTTATCCATCACGCCTGGCACACTAATGGTATAATCAATCTTTTGCTTTCCAAAAGCAGGCAAAGAAATTGTCTGGGGCGTAAAACTAACCCAGCGGCTAGCTGATAATACACTGGTTCCAGCCGGCATAAAAGTTTTAGTTCCCTCATAGGGGGGCTTATATTCAAAATCTTCCCAATAAATCCTTACATTAACCGCTTCCGAAGACGTATTGGCAATCACCAGGGACTTATTAATACGATCCCCGCCAGCAACGGCAAGGCTCACCTTTCCTTCTTCAAGGAAAAGCTGAGCCTTTGCCGTTTGGGCGAAAGCAGCCAGCAAAACAAAAACAATACTGATGATTCTATTATTCACACATCACCTTATAGTAGGTTACCGTCGCTGAAATAACCAATGAACCATCATAGGTACCAGTCTTGTCCGCGTTAGTGATAACTTCAGACGCCGCTGGATCAGGAATAGCCGCTGTTGGATCCTTTGTCACAACCCCAACATAAAGCCTTAAAATACCAGAACCTAATTCAGCAGTGGTCACATGCTCAGATGATAAATCCTTAAGCATTTTCTTAGGGCCATGAGCAGCTATTGGAGTTTCAACTCCACCAGCCACCTTCATGAAGGTCGCGGTTGTTTTCCAACCTAAACCATGTCCCGGTGCATTCGGATTCAATCCTTCCGTGTAGGATACTGTAACATCTGTTGATCCTGGTCCACCGCCCGGTCCGACATCAATAGCAAAATAATGAGCAGGCAGCCAGATCTTATTTGTATTGTCAAAAATCAACGGGTCAAAACTTAACGCTGTACCACCGATTAATGTAGACACCTTCGTGGCTGCATTAATACTTGACGCGGAAATACTGACACTTGAAGGCGCCGGCACCGTTGCTGACACCGTAAATGTCTTTGTTAAGCTTGCTGCCGACACGACCCCCGGCGCTCCTAGGGTTAACGATGCTGCTAACAACAAACGTACTGCCTTTTCCATACACTGCTCCTTTTTTGCTGCTGTTTATTTTCTTGTTTATATCAATATCCTGCCAGCCAGCCGTATGAGATCAATTGAATCAGGGCATTACGAGTCGACCCCACTGGAGAATAATTTATTAATTTTGATTAAGGGAATATGTCAATGGCGCTAAAAAATTCCCTGTCTTCATCTCAAAATAACCCTTTAATTGGTATGTAACTGTAAACTTAGCCGGACTTCCCGCATTATCTGAAAAGAATATTGGATACTCACCCTTCTCTACTTCTTTCTGACTACTAAAACGTGAGCTTCCTTTTTGGCCTTCCGGGACGCTAACTTTAAAAGTAAAATATTGCTGGTTAAACTCCTTACCTGATTCATTAGTCATTAACGACGGCATGTTCTGCATCACCTGATAAGGCTTTCGCAAGTTTGTCCTGACCTCAACCGTTATTTCGCGTTCTTGAGCAGGAGACGCAGCCAGCACACGGCCAAAACTTAATCCTTCCGGCGGCAATTGCACATCCAGCATAAAAATCGGCTGTACGCGGCATTCAAAATCTATGATGAATTCCTGTAAAGGCTTATCGGACTCAACCGTATACTTAAGCTTGCCCTTGTAAACACCCGCACCAGACTTAACAATATGATCAGGATCGGTTAGAAAATAGATCAAGAAATCATCTTGCGGCTGTTTACCTGAGTAAATCAAGACTCGGTTTTTTGTTATACCAGATTCTCCGTGAATACGCAAACCCGAATTTTCACCCTCAACATTTATCCTAAACGCATCGGAATCAATTTCCGCACCACTATCATTCTGGGGGTACAGCTCAAATTCTTGGAAGATATTAATACCTCCAGAAAAACTATCCCCCTCAAACTCAAATTTAACAAAATCGGCGCTGTTTATGGCCGTTGTACTGTCAGCAATACGGATACTCTTGGGATTCTTTCCTCCCTCAATATTAATCTTGCCATGCGGAGCGCTATCTAAGAAAAGATCTAAGGCAATCTCCCGCTGAGACGCATCACCCAACGCACGTACAACATAAATAATTTTTCCTGAGAATCGGCCCGCCTCTTTAATAACTTCTGGCTTTGGGGAATAAGCGATCATAAATGAATCACCGGTTCCTTCTTGCCCTGAGGTATACAGCAGCTGTTGGCTATAACTTAAACGATCTGGACTCTGTAAATATAATGTCCCTGACGTATTTGAACTAGCCATTGTCTCTGTCTCAATAGCTTGCAAATCTAATGACTGGCCTTTTTCATTCGTGATAGGCCCATAAATACGCTGAAAAACCTGATAACGTTCATTTCCAGTAGAACTAACCCGCAGGCGAACTTGCCTTACATGTTTATTATTGTTATCTAATCGTTCAAACCTTAAGCTATTGCTCCCATCAATAGGCGTAACGCTTAAATCAACCCCTGCATAGGCGGTGGCTGATACGAAAACAAAAAAAATTAAAATTGACACAAAATTCCTAGCCAAGATCGTCTCCAAAAAATGGGCGTTTATGGTTTTAAATTAGTGATAAAACCAGTATATACCACAATCGCTCCTTTAGCAATCTTAGGGAAATACATGCATGCCCCATAAAATTAACCAAAATCATTTTGTCTTCTTATCCGGAATTAGCTATAATAACAACATGTCTGATGGAACACCAAAACTTAATGAATTAGAATCACTCCCTGTTGATTTTGTAGGACAAACAGGACGAGGCAGTCCTACCGTCGCTATACCAGCTGAAATCAATTACCAAAGCTCTTTGGATGAAATCTTAATCTATGCCCGCAAGCAAAAAGCAAGCGATGTGCACATTTGCCCAAAAAGCCCAATTGTTTTCCGTCAATTCAATAAGCTTATCAATATCTCTGTCGGCACGCTAACCTCAAACGATATAAAAACAATGCTGACAAACGCTCTTTCTAAGGAAATCCTGAACACCATCGCTGAAACAGGCGACGCTGAATATGTCCATATTA
>CAZCHB010000056.1:0-1972 GCA_964498235.1 uncultured Planctomycetales bacterium | reverse complement strand
GTCATTATGAAACAACGCGACGGTTATAAGATTACAGCCCGATTAATTCCCATGGAGATTCCTAAATTTGAAGCTACAGGGATGACTAATTCATGCGCTAACCTAACCAAATGGGCTCAAGGATTAGTGTTAATCACTGGCCCAGCCGGCTGTGGAAAAACAACCACCTTAGCAGTTCTTGTTGAACTAATTAATCAAGCTAAATACGACCATATCGTAACCATCGAACAGCCGATTGAAATTGTTTACGAACCCAAAAAATCTCAAATCACCCAGCGTGAAGTCAATCTGCATACGCTCACCATTCACGCGGCCCTAAGGGCGGCATTACGTGAAGATCCTGATATCTTAGTCGTCAGCGAACTTCGCGATTTACAAACCAAACAATTAGCCATCAGCGCAGCGGAAACAGGCCATTTGGTTTTTGGAACAATGAATACCGTTAACGCGGCACAAACAATCTCCCGATTAATAGACTCTTTTCCAGCTGACGAACAGCCCATTATCCGCAACATGGTTTCTGAATCATTACGCGGCGTCATTAGCCAACAGCTTGTCCCCAAAAAAGACGGAAGCGGTGTCGTACCCGCCTACGAAATATTAATCGTCAATAACCCCATTGCCAACTTAATCCGTGAAGGAAAAATCAGCCAAATTAATAATGCAATCACAACAGGACGGGCAGCTGGGATGGTGCTTTTAGATACGTCGCTGGAACAACTGGTTAAAAACAATGTTATTTCAAAAGAAGAAGCGCTTGACCGTGCAACAAACCCGACGATCATGCTTCAAGCTTTAAGCGCGGTGAATTAAACTAACTATGGCCCTAATTGATCAATACTTCAGTTTGCTTATTGCGGAAAAAGGATCTGACCTCCATCTTGAAGAAGGCCAGCGCCCTAAAATACGTATTCACGGCACACTAACTGAAGTCGGACGGGATGTCCTGACAAGGGAACAAATGACTGCCCTTTTAAGTGAAATTATCCCTCCTGAAGAATGGAACATCTTCAAGAAAAAAGGTGACTTGGATTTCGCATACTCTTTCATTGAGGAGCGTTTCCGCGCTAATTATTTCAGGCATTTCTTTGGATTAGGGGCTGTTTTTCGGATGATCCCCTCCAAAATATTAACTTTTGAAGACTTAGGCCTCCCTGCAAAAATCAAAGACTTTGCAAAATTCAGATCAGGCTTGGTTCTTGTCACCGGACCAACAGGAAGCGGAAAATCATCTACCTTAGCGGCACTTATTGATTACATTAACAGCAACTATAATGTGACGATTGTTACCATTGAAGAGCCTGTTGAATTTATGCACACAAATAAAAAAGCATTAATCAGCCACCGTGAAGTTGGAAAAGACACTGTAACTTTTGCCAGCGGGCTTAAATCTGCAATTAAAACAGATGCTAACATTATTCTGGTCGGCGAAATGCGTGACCGCGAAACTATCGGATTAGCCTTAACAGCAAGTGAAATGGGCATCTTGGTTTTCGGCACCCTCCACACGAACTCTGCCGCCAAGACCATTGATCGTATTATTGATGCCTTTCCAGCCAACCGTAAAAACCAAATCCGGACAGTCTTAGCGAATAATCTAAAAGCAGTTATAGCCCAGCAATTATTGCCGAATGTCGACCATACACGGCGGCACGCGGCTTATGAAATTCTCATCCGCACACCCGCGTTAGGCAATATCATCCAAGCCGGCGAGAGCAACCGCCTAAACAGCGAAATTCAAATGAACCGCGCCCATGGGATGGTTTTAATGGATGACTCACTAATGGAATTAGTTACTGCGGGAAAAATCACCAAGGAAAGCGCCTTTTCCAAGGCAATCGAAAAAACCAGATTTATCTAAAGCCGTGCAATCTTCTTATCATTAATACCCGCATAAATATTCTTGACATCAAAAATTAATTTAGCATTCTTGCGAACAAGTGCGTAATTAACATTAGTGTGGTCGGTGGCT
>CAZCHB010000055.1:0-10863 GCA_964498235.1 uncultured Planctomycetales bacterium | reverse complement strand
AGATAGAAGCAGGTTAATGACAGCCCATGGAGGATCAATTAATGAAGGAAATATTAATACGGTTCCTGTTGAGGACATTTTTAATTTTGAACGAAAGATCCGTTATGAAGGAGATAGTGTTTACAAAGTTCTGGGGCAGGATGTCATTGCGGTAAATCCTTACCAGGGGATACGGAATAGTCTAGGCAACAGGGAGATTACGTTATTTGGTGAAAAGAATCAAGAAGGAGAATTCTCCCCTAATCGCGTCCTTTATAGTATTTATGAAATTACAGGGGTCAATGGATTTGGGAATCTTGATATCCCCACATCAACGGTCACGGCCAACGGGATCACCATTACTTCGTATTCAAATAATACGCATATTACAGATGACCGTTACCTTATCTATAACACCCAAAAGGGTATTGGAATTACAGGCTTGCAATTAACAGGAGATATATTCAGTAATCTGAGCGCAATTCAGGAGCATATTGATCGGACAAATCATAAAATTAAGGTGACACATTTAACAAATGCTCAGACAGAAGTTAAAGATGATCAAGGCCGGGAGATTTATATCATATCCGGTTATAACGCGCGCTCTGCTGAGACAGGATTTGGGGCTGGCGAACCAACGTCGTTAACTAATAATATTTATGATGAGAACCAAGTCAGTCAAGCGTTTGCAATAAATAGTCAGACTTTTTTATGGAATGCCGAAATGGGGAATGCTGCTTTCGTGGATAACATCAGGACGCTTAGAGATTATGTAGAGAAAAATAAAAAATCATCTGTTTCCAGCCTCGATGACTTAAGTTTCAAGAATAATATTGCCACATACAAGGTCAGCGATAAGCGGGAAATAGGACTGCGTACTTTATCCCTGCGTTTAAATGGAACAGTCCATAATTATTTCTATGAAAGCTCAGGCGTCGAAGGCCCGCCGCTATTTCGATTGAATTTTGATGAGCGGGAATTGCCAGCTCTGGGTGTTGCAATTAATCCTGACGGTACCGAAAGTCCTTATTCGTTATATAAACCGACCTTGTTCGATTTTAAAGGTAAACCCTATGTGCTTGTTGATGAGTATCGAGGACCGGGTAAAGATGCAAACGGTCAATTTGTATTAACAGGTCAAACACCTCATACCTCAACATTAAGCAGGAATGGCACGATTGTCTTTATTAAAGGCGGGTATTCAATTCGTACCACACCATACTCATCTGTGATGAGTATGAATGATATTGTAAAGAATAGTGTTTTTGGGAAAGTTGCCCGTGCGGTTTTGCCGGCCACTGAAGATGAGCAGGCTTTGAATTATGGTCATGAAAATGCAAATGAGTCAGGTGTCGTCAGCTATGTCGATCCAATTTCTAAGGATGCGGAATTTAAACAAGAAACATGGAGCAAGACAGCCATGAAAGCGGCAGGGGCAGTGTCAGCCTTGATAGGAACAACATTTGCAATGTATTTAGCAATGGCCTTCTTGCGTATTTTCGGATTTACTTTCACCGCGCTTCGTTCGCGTGGCAAGCAGGATGCAAACAATGCCCAGCAAATGAACTTTAAAGATATGGGATTTACTGAGGATCAGGTTCAAACGATTATGGAGGAGAGGTTTAATAATGGCGGCTTTTTTAATTATGAGAATTTTAAATCACGCTTAGAAGCCAAATTAAAAAATCAGCATAAGTCTTCAGCACGATGGCTGCGCAAAAAGATTGCAGAGTATCGTTTTGGAGTCGCTATGTGGCATGTGTCTAAGTTTCAATTTGGAATGACAGATGATAAGGCTTTTAACCAAAATGACAGCGGACGTTTAAGAGCCAATAGCACGTCAGTCAATGATTTTATGGATACGCTTAAAGAATTATATGGGTTAAAGTCCGAGCAGGAAAGCTCATTTGCAAGCGCCCTTAGGATGTTTAGTAAATACCTAACTGTTCAACAGTTAGGCGATATTCTCGATTCTGATCATTATAACTCATTAATTGGCCGCTATAGCAAGGTTCGGGCTGTTGAAGTGATTTTAAAATTAATGTTTAAGGAAATGCGGGATAACGAAACATATAAGGCGGCTGTTAGAGAGCGTGTTGATGCGATTATTGACAGCACTGGCTTAGATAAAGAATTTGCTGACCAGATTACTGCACTTAAAAGTACTTTCTTGAGTAATGTTGAAAATGCGCGTCTTTTGCCGGAAGGCCTTCAATTTCATGATTTTGATGTTAGCACAGATTTGTTAGCGTACTCCTGGGATGATTTGCGCAAAGGTCCAGATATGGAACGACAGGTTAGGAGTAATTTGGTTTCTATTGAGAAATTGTTTGTTTTTCAGGTAATTTTTCAGAGAGCTTTGTTTGGTTTGGCAGGGCAGGGAAAAGCAGAAGAGTATTTATGGTCTAGATATATTCATTCAGTAATCACTAATCATCGTGACTTAAGAAGTGCGGATATTCTGTCTAAGATCAAAGCCTTTAAGCAGGTTTTTCACGCTGTAATGCTCGACGAAGTTAAGGGTCGGTTGGAGAGTAACCGAGATCCCAAAGGCAAGGTTCCTTATTTTCAGTATATTCTTAATGAAGAAATTTATAATGATGCGTTCCGGTATTTAATCGGACAGAAAGATCCGACATTAAAAGATGGCAGTTGGATTATGCCCGATACTGTTCGGAAAAGCGTTTCTCCTCTAAGAGAAGAGTTTATTAAAATTCTTGATAGCATTGATGGAGTTATTAATTTGCCTGAAGAGGAGAGAAGAGAAGCGGTTCAAGCGATTGCCGATAAAATTAAGCCAGTAATGCTTGCGTTTGTTGCGGCTGTTGATAATGAAATTGGCATGCCTGTTATTAAGGATCGTTTGACATACTGGAAACTTACGGTTATTCCATTGCTTAAGATGATTATTGATGGTGATATGCGCCGAAAGATTTTTGCTAAGGGAGGTTCATATAATCAATCAGCTAGTGATATGGTGCGCCGTTTAAATCATTACGCGGTGATTGGATCGGTCACCGGTATGTTTGCATATCTGACAGCAAATATGATTAGCTTGCTGCCGTTTATGGCTTTGCCGAGTTTTTTCATTATGCCTTGGGTTTTGGTTGCCTTTGGGGCAGTTTCAGCGCTGTCGTTGCTTAGCACACCGTTTATTAAGAAGTTTCTTGTAAAATCATTGAATAAGAAATTAGATAGAACGGATGTAAGGGGCAAACAAAAAGCGATTAAAACGCTAGGGCTTAAGATGAAATTATTATACGGGGCCCAGGCAGTACTGTTAGTGGCGGCAATTGGAATTACTCCATTTCTTAGTCTTCCAGCGATCATGTTTGCTTTTCCGCCTGCCTTAGTATGGGTCATTCATTTTATTCCCGTGTTAATATTCATTGATACATGGCGGCTTTCATTTTATGCCATGAATAACTTATTATCAGCGATGGCTGAACAGAATTATTATGTAACTAATAATGTGTATGAAATTAATAATTCAGCTAAGACCGACAAGATTATTGGACGATTAGTTGCCTTGTTTACAGATACTGCTCCAGCAATTGGTTCTCTTTATAAGATCCGCGGTCAAGAGCGGCTTGATTCATTTATTAATAATGTTGAAGAAATGACGAGCGATGAAGACGGATATTTCTACGCAGATAATAAATCAGCGCAGGATCCTTCAAAGCAATTAACAGATGTTCTTTCGTTGATTGCGGTAAATTTGGCTGATGAGAACGGACGCATTGATCCTCTTAGGGTCACTGAACTTAAGAATGAAATTGCTGCTTTAGTTGCGCAAGTGGCAAAACCGACAGAGATGGTAGGGGCTAACGGAGTTGTCCACAAAGTGCGCCGGTATAAAACAGAGTGGCTTAATAAATTAATGCTTTCTTTAACAGGCGAGGAAAGACCTGGCTTGCAGAAATTAATTGATTATGTTAACCACAATTACCGTTTGGATAAGGGCGCTAATCCATTTAGCTGGGACCATGTTCTTCCAACTACCATCGCTATTTTAGGTTACGGAGAAGATTGGTATTTTACCAATGGTGAATTGCTTGACGTTGGAGAGTCGAATGGTGAAACGCAGGAATTTACTCATCGCCTTGGGATGCTGGCACGGTATAAGACGGAAATCTTTATTCTAATGGTTCGCCGTTTAACATCTGAGGGCTCTCGCGAGCGGACAGAGTTGCTTAAGATGATTAATGACCCAACCTATAGGCCTGATGGAATCAAGGAATGGGACATTTGGCCTAATATTGTCGAGTGGGCCAATCGACAATTACCAACTGGTTATTCAAACGCGGTGACCCAGAAACGGACACTGAGACGTTTGTATGCGCATTATGCGCGCATCTTTAAGGTGCCTAACGCGGAATCTGCTGTTGAAGAAAAAATCAGAGTTATCGAGCGTAATCTTATGGCCACGCATACCTTGGATCAGATGCTTGAGGGAAGATTGCGTGAAATGGTTGATGTGCTTTTGGAAACCGATTATGCCAAGACTTTTATCACCTACCCCGACGGCAGTACAAAAGGGGTAGAGGATCCGTATTTACTAATTGATATTAATGCGCCACAAACAGGTAAATATGACCGTATTACGATGAAAAAGTTCTTGGATTTAATTCTTAATGATCGTCTTTTTCCTGTGCGGATATTAGGAGGGGGGCTTAATGCTGACCCATTGATTAACGAGAATTATCATGCTGCTAAATGGAATCAAAAAACAGCTATTTTGCCATTCTTGGTAGGGCCCGTCTTATTGAATCTTGACGCTGATCACCGCAGTAATTATGTGGACATGGAATTCTTGCCTAATCATTTATTGGAATACAATTATTTGCCCGGGCTTGCTACATCAACGCCAATTATTAAACACACCTTAACAAAAGGATTGGGTGTCTTTGGAGATATTCTCCCTGTCTCTGAGAATGCATTCTATTACCATGCTCAACAAGGCAAGGAACTATTTGGGGGTTTAACAGCTTACGGTAAATTATTTGAACGTGTTTCCGCGCTCAGGCACTCTGAAGGGATCACAGATT
This sequence comes from uncultured Planctomycetales bacterium, assembly GCA_964498235.1. GTDB lineage: Bacteria > Omnitrophota > Gorgyraeia > Zapsychrales > Fredricksoniimonadaceae > JACQQW01. The sequence goes on along the minus strand of CAZCHB010000055.1, from coordinate 5,836 downwards.
CCTACGTTGCTGAGGATCATGTGACAGCTAAAAATTATCGACGCTTTGGTTATATTACTGGACGGGCTGGATCAGTCAAGATTGAGAAAGGATGGCCATTCTCTCATAGCGCCGCAACAAATCCAGAGCGTAAGTGGTCTTACGATTCAGTGGAGGCGGGGACAGGGCGTATTGCTATGAAGGTTATTTTTTCTCCGCTGGTTGACTGGCCGTTTTTAACGAATAATTTCTGGTTAAACGGTTTAGGGTTTTATTTTGCGAAACCTGGAATTATGAAGTATATCCGATGGGTAATGGCATGCTTTTTAATTCTTGATTGGAACTTATTTAGTAAAATACTAATGGCTTTGTGGTTAGGAAGTATCGCGCTTGGGCAGGCCATTAGTCACGGGTTATTTTATTATAAAATTTATGATGAATCACGCGGATATGCTAAGGGGACTGTAAGTGCAGTTGAGTCGATCATTACAAAGATGTATGTGAAATTCGTGCATAATGTTTTCGTTTTTGAAGAAACCGTCTCTCGACTAGCGGTAAATCGTTTTGGTAAATTCGTTCAAACTGATTCTAAGGGGGCTAATCAGACGCGTATTGAAAATAAAGAGCTGCTTTACTCTCGGGGGAGCTACGCGATTAAATCCGCGTCTCTTTTAGCCTTAGTGTCATTGGTGTTTGTAGGGATCTCTCCAGAAAAAGCAATATTGTGGTCCCCGATACTACTATTACCTTTTGCGGGTATTGCTGCGCCGTATTATTTAAATCCTACACGCCATAAGAATCGCACAAAAGATAATTTCACCAATGCAAAAGATATTGCCCAAGCTTTTTGGTGGGGGATTGTGGATAATGTAGAAACTTTTCAATATTGCTTAGCTAAATTTCTGCCTTCAGTTAGAAAATCTGAGAATGATTTGCAGGTTAAGGTGCTTGAAATGGTAGATGCATTTTTACCGCAACCTTTTGATGATATTCCTCATGGAGAAAGAGCAAAGGTATTTAAGAATGTTTTTGGAGACGTTTCTGGCGGAACGGTTCTCGAATTGACTGAGAATATTAGTATGTTCCACCAGAATCCTGGCCATTATCGCAATTTATACGGTAGGGCAGTTCTCCCTGTTATTTATAAACTTATATCAATGCTTTCGAATAAATCAGTGGAGGGTATTGATTTTACAAAGAAAACCAGAAATGATGGGTTGAGTGAATACAAGGAGGATTTAAAGAAACGTTTAAGCAGCGTTAAAGATTATTTGATGGCGTTAAAGAAAATAGAAAAATTACGTGATCAAATTATTATTGCTGAGAATAAAGAGTTAAGGCGTATTGAAAATATTCTGAGTAATTCAAATGTTTCAGTCAAAGCCTTGGATGAGGCAGATTGGTTATTAACTCAATTAGCATGGCTTCCCTTGAACACACAGCGCAAGGGAGAAATCCGTGCTAATTTAGCAAATAAGGTTTTTGGCATAGCCGGTGTTGATGCTGTTTTCCAAGCATTATCATTTTATATGTTCCTGCCTGTTTTGTTTGTTTGGGATAAGGTAGTTAAATCAGGTAAGGTAAGCCGTGATTATCAAATGGCCTTAAAAGTTCCACAATCAATAAACCCTGATTTAGTTTTATCATCTAGAGACAGAGCCATGCAAGTTAATTTGAGTCAGGCCGTGTCCAATTCGATACAAGGATCTATTATTGAGCAGTTGCCGCGAGATAAAAAAGTAAGCAATCCAGGCGGTATTGATTTAGCTAAAACCCAGGTTGAGATAAAAGCAGCGGGGGAAGTACAGGCAGTATTCGATGATCCGGTAATGTTGCGTTTATTGTTGAATGCTGATGGTCTTACCCCTATAATTTACGAAACAAAAACAATGACGCCGTTAATGGCGGATCAATTTGTGGGGATAAATTAATGGGAACTACGACGGAGGCGATTATGAAGTTAAAGTTAACGCGGATTTCAACAAAGTCTTTTATCATCGTATTTTCAATAATTAATGTAATCACAGGATTTATTTTAGGCGCTCTTGTAACATTTGTGTCATTTGTTGCTCCTGCTGAAGAAGGTTTAGGCGGCGCCGGAGCATGGGCCATTATCATCTTCCCGATTTTAAATGGCCTATTAGGGCTTGCAACAGGTGCGTTTTTAACCGGCATGTATAATTTCTTGTCTCAGTTTGTTGGAGGGGCAATTTTTGAGTTTGAAGAAGTCAAGGATTAGATTGAGTTTTGATGTTCCTATTATTATAATTTACTAACTAATAGATTAGAGTTGCGATAGTTGCTTCTTAACGGGTGTGTTTGTCTTTGTATAATTTAGGTTTATAGAATAATTAATGGAGGCAGCGCTTTGATATCTAAGAGATTTCGATGGTACCACATGTATTTTTTATTTGCTGCTTTGGATGTGGCAATCATTCTTGCAAGTCTTTCTTTGCAGCATACCACGCTTGCTTCTTTTGAAAATTTGATCAATGAATCAGAAAAAATTACCATTAAACAAAAACAAGTTTCACAATTACGTTCTCAATTACTGCAGTTAAATGCTCCGGGTAACGATGTATTTCAAAGCAGGGATGTAGATAAAGAAGAATTAAGATTTGAAGATTATTTAAATCAAATCCAAAAGTCTTTAGCGAGCTTTAGGCAAGATCTTGACTTGGTTTCCTTTGAGAAGAATCTTTCTAATATGCTTGCATCAGCCGTTAATATATTTGATTCTTTGAAGCGATCTAAGAATGAAAATCAAGTTGGTTTAAATATGGAGGAGATTGCGACCGCTTCCATGGCTCGGATGGATCAATATCAAGCGTTGGCCATGGAAGATTTAAAGGTCTTAGAGTATTCTTTGCTGCAAAAAGGGCAGGTTTTGCTAGAGAATCAGCATGTTGTTTTATTAAGAAAAAGAAGTTTTGAGATGATATTTTTTATTTTTGTGTTGATTGCCGTTGTTGGGATTCTTTATTTTGGTCGACGGATGCATCGGGCATTTGAGAAAAGTTCTCAAGAAAAGAATCAATTGATTCAAGATTTACAGGATTCTCAGGAAAAATTACAGATTGCCGCTAAAGCAAAGAGTGATTTTCTGGCAAACATGTCGCATGAAATTAGAACGCCCATGAATGCGATATTAGGTTTTAGTGATTTGCTTGGAAAGACCTCATTAAATGAGGGGCAAGGCAAGTATGTAAAGACAATTCTTTCCAGCGGTCAATTACTTCTTGGGATAATCAATGATATCCTAGATTTTTCAAAGTTTGAGTCTGGGAAGATTCAGCTTGAAGAAATTGATTTTATTTTGCCGACATTGATTGATGATGTATTTAAGATGGTTTCAACTCGTGTTAAAAGTCAGGGAGACATTGATTTCTATTTGGATATTGCAGCTGATGTGCCAATGGCTTTAAAAGGGGATCCAACGAGATTAAAGCAAATCTTTGTTAATCTATTAAGTAATGCTGTAAAGTTTACCTCTAAAGGTGATGTTGGGGTTATTATTAGGCGTGCTTCTGCTCAAGAAATTGATGGCCGGGTGGAATTAACCTTTATTGTTAAAGACACTGGTATTGGAATTTCTAAAGATAAGCAGGCTTTATTGTTTCAGTCTTTTACTCAGGTTGATTCGTCGACAACACGTAAGTTCGGCGGCACGGGCCTTGGGTTAGCTATTTCTAAAAAAATTGTTGAGGCGTTTCATGGAACGATTAGGATTGAGTCCGACGCAAATAAGGGCAGTGAGTTTATATTCACGCTTTCTTTGTTAAAAGGTGAGCCTATTGTTAATAAGTTTATTGAAACGCTTTCAGTTAAACAGCTTGCGGGAAAAAAAGTTTTTATTGTTGATGATAACGACCGGGCGCGGGAAGTGTTAACGCAGTATATAAAAGAATTTTCTATGCCAATTCTGGCCCAAGTGAAATCTGCTAAAGAAGCCCTTGATGAATTGATTCTTTTAAAAACAAAGGGAACCTTGCCGGATTTAATTTTGTCGGATATTCGTATGCCGGATATGGATGGATATATGTTGGCTTCTGCTATTCGACAAGATAAAGATTATTCTAAGGTTAAATTGATTGCTGTTACTTCAGATGTTCAGCCTGGAGTCGCGGAGCATTCTAGGGAATCAGGCTTTGATGGTTTTATAACCAAGCCTGTTTTTCGAGATACGTTAATCGAAGTGATTGCGACAATATTTGGTGATTATCGTGATGATAAAAGTCTTATTACAAGGCATACAGTTGAAGAATTAAGCTGTAAGGGGACAAAGATTCTTGTTGTTGATGATAGCGCGCCTAATCTGCAGTTGATGAAGGCCTTTTTAGATATATTAGGTTGTCGTTCTGATTTTGCTGCTGACGGTAAGGAAGCTATTGATAAATTACGCGCGTCTAATGACTATCAGTTATGCTTAATGGATATACAAATGCCAGTTATGGGCGGTGTTGAAGCAACCCAGATTATTCGTCGTGAAATTAGCGAAAAATTGCCTGTATTAGCGCTCACTGCGGCTGTGCTAAAAGAAGATCAAGAAAAAGCTTTGGCGTCTGGCATGAATGATTTTCTTACAAAGCCAATTGATATGGTGAAGCTAAAAGAAAAGATATTACAATGGAGAAGTTGAGAAACACTCTAAAGAGTGTCTAGTCTTTTCATCTTCTACGCCGTCCGCTTCCACGACCAAATCGCTTTGCTGTAAATGACACCGTCTGCGGCTTGTGGAATTGTTCCAAATTCACTGCAGGGTGAGATTTAGCGACTGGTAATTTTAAATTCATCACACGTTCAATGTTTAACACATCCCCGCGTTGGTCAGGGGTTGCTAGTGAAATCGCGTGACCGGCATGGCCGGCGCGGCCTGTACGGCCGATGCGGTGGACATAGTTCTCAGGATCATCAGGTAAATCATAGTTAATGACCAATTCAATCCCTTTAACATCGATCCCGCGGGAAGCGATGTCGGTTGCCACCAAAACGCGGTAGCGGCCGGACTTAAACCCTTCTAAAGCTTCTTTACGTTGGCCTAAAGAACGATCCGAGTGAATTTCCGCAGCATTGACCCGCATGGAACGGATGGTTTTTACCAGACGTGCCGCGCCGAATTTGGTACGGGAGAAAATCAGCACCGGGCCGTGGTATTGCTGTAAGAGGCTGGCTAATAATTCATTCTTTGCTTCTTTCTTGACAATAAATAATTCCTGGGTAATTTTTTCCGCCGCTGTTCCCGCACGGGCGATTTCAATTTGAATGGGAAGTTTCATGTAGGTATTGGCGATTGCGATAATCTCATTGGGCATGGTCGCGGAAAAAAGCATGGTTTGACGCTCGGATGGGACTTGGCGCAGGACATCCTTGATTTGCGGCGCGAAACCCATGTCCAACATGCGGTCAGCTTCGTCGAGAACAACGATTTGGACATCATTTAGTTTGACGGTCTTTTGCTGGAGATGGTCAATCAAACGGCCAGGAGTAGCAATAATAATGCGTGGGTTAACGCGAAGGGCGTTAATTTGTTTGCCCATAGGATCGCCGCCAATTAAGACAGCTGTCTTAAAACCTAAGGCGGGGGTAATTTTACGTAAACTTTCATCCACCTGAATTGCCAGTTCTCTAGTTGGCACAACCACTAAGCCGCGCCCTTTGAGCTGGGCTAAGCGCTGCAGCATCGGAATACCAAAGGCTAAGGTTTTTCCAGTACCGGTCTGGGCAATGCCCATTAAATCTTTACCTTCAATGCCAAGGGGAATGGCTTGCATTTGGATCAAGGTCGGGGTGGTGAATTTCATCTTATCTAATTGATTTAAGATTGTGGGCGCAATGCGGAGGGTATCCAGCGCGGGGT
>CAZCHB010000054.1:5515-10894 GCA_964498235.1 uncultured Planctomycetales bacterium | reverse complement strand
GCATCTTTAGTGCTTTTATCCCGGATTTTTGCAATTGAAGCTTTCTTAAGCGTCGATGACGAGTGCGCACTTTGCCTTTGCAAAATGCGGGTTTATAAATGACCGATATTATATTTAATAAGAAATGAACATTGTAAAGATCTCACTGCCCTCATATACTATGATGATGAAACTAATCCTCCTAGGTTTTGCCGCCATTATGGTGGTCATTAACATAGCGACCCTTAACGACGGACATAATTGGGGAGGCGATTTCGGGCAATATATCAAGCATGCTGAAAACTTAATCAATGGCAAGCCATACGCCTCTGGAATCATAATAGAACAAGCTATTGTCTACCCTCCAGGCTTCCCGTTGATCATTGCGCCTTTGCTTGAAATATTCGGTTTAAATTTTAAGATCCTCAAAAGCATCAATATTGTATTCTGGCTTTTAAGCCTCTTTATCTTATTCCGCTTAATTAGACTTGAGCTTAGTCAATCAACCGCATCTTTAATTATCGCCCTATTGTGCGCCTCGTCCTTCTTCTTTACCTTTAAACAAAACATCCTTTCTGATATTCCCTTTCTATTCCTAACGATGCTGGCCATGTGGGCTATTGAGAAAAAATATGCGCTATGGAGCGCCATTATCCTTTCTTGCTTAATACTCACCCGCTCCGCTGGGATTGTATTAAGCGCAACTGCCGTATTTTATTTTCTTTTCATTAAACGCGACAGAAAAATAGTCTGGGCTGCTGTATTTTCCATCATCGCCGCGACGGCTGTGCAAACATGGATCATTGGAGGAATGCATCCAGCTTTCTGGAAAACGATGTTCTTAGATCCAATGAATCACCTTATTGCCTTAGCACGGGGATCATCAACGGTATGGGAAAGCATGTTATGGGTTCTATGCCCCGCCCAGAACAAATTAACGAGCTGGATCTTTACTATCGCAGGCGGCATGATAATTATTTTCTCGCCAATCTTGTACGGTCTTAGCATCTTCTTCTTTATCCAACAATTAAGGCATAAAGCTTTAAGCTTTATCCAATGTTTTTGTTTCTTCTATCTTTTAATGCTATTCATCTGGGCTGGCTTTGGGGATTCGCCGCAAAATTTTGCACGTTTTACCTTACCAATCATTGGCTTAACCATAATGCTTACGGCCAAACAAATGATACGGCGGCAGCGTGAAGCGTGGCTAAAAATTCTCTTAGGGATATTAATTGGGCTTAATGTGTTTAATATTGCCGGTAATTTTAATTATAACGACGATGAGCTCATTGTTCATCAACCTAATCGGGCCTTATTTGCTTGGATTCGTGAACATCTCTCACCTAGTGAGCATTATATGATTTGGGAACCTAGGACAATTGCCTTGATGACAGAACGCGTAGGCACCACCATGGCATGGTTTAAATTTGCGCCTTTAGCAAATCGCCCGTCTGTATTGCAGCAGTGGGGAATCAATTACGTCATCCTCAACCCGCTCTACGATAAAGACCTTATTACGTATTTCGATACTCATCCTTCATTAGCGCACGTCGTGTGGAAAATTGAGGGGCATTACATGATTTATAAAATTAATTAAAAATACGACACTCTCTTATACTTATTGATCCGATTTTAACCCCATGACCCTAAGTTTATTGTCGCCCGTTACAATTAAAACAGGCTCCTTCCGGCCATCAACTAACGCTTTTATGTGTTCTTCTAATTCATGGGGGGCTATAACAAACTTTGGCATTGGATTCTGCCAATCCTGAGTAAAATCGACGATCACCTTACCTACGCCCTGCTCAATACCAACCGATTTTAATTGGCCCGCCGTTTGAGTTGAGATAAGCGGATGATCCTTATCTTTAATTTGTCCCTGCACTTGCGACCGATGATACGCTTCAATGGATGGATAATGGACACCATTAATAAACACATCAATCGAAGAAGCCGCCCAAACAGAAGAAGGCATTAGCATCAGGATAAATAAGATCAAATATCTCATGAAATTTTAATGCTCTTTGGCTTCCCAAATCCGCCTGGTAAATTCACTTTCATAATCAGCGCGAATTTCATTTAACGCTTTAGCGCCTAAATAAAACCGAATTGCCGACGATACCGCATCTAAACGCGCGGACAAATACGCCCGTTTGCCTTGATCAATCGGCTGTTCTTTCTTTGTTTTAATGTAACCTTTAAACCCATCCACAAGGGCTTTATACTCAACAGCCCCCTCCCTAGGGATTTTTTTAAAGAGAATTTCTTTTAAAATAAAATCATCTGCTAATAATTGGGTAGTTTTGCGCTCCAAGCGGTCAAATGATTCCTTGGTGCTTTTATAATTCCATACTAAATACCTACGGATCAATGCCTTATGCGCTGGACTTAATTTGGGAGAATTCATTTATTTTAACTTAATCTGATTTGAAAGGACTGAAATCTGATTGACGGTACCATCGAATAAACCATGCTTAATAGCATTGTGGTACGACCCATCTTTTTGTAAGAAAAGAATTAAAACAATCAAGACAGCGACTACGAGCAAAACATACTCAATAACATTCTGGCCCTTGCGTTTACGTCCTTTATTATTCATACTCCAAATATACCATAAAAATTACTTATAAACAATATCCCCAACAGCCACAGGCTTATCGATCTTGATACCAATTAATTGCCCCTTTTTTGCCACCTTAACATCTTGACTTTCAACCTGCATCGACCAAATCTTCTGAACAAATGAACTCGTCGAGTTCTTTGTGGCAATGGTCAAACGGTCACCAATTAAAATTGTCCCTTGGTTTATCTTCACAACACAGACCTTAATACGGTCAAAATAATGCGTAATAATGCCCACCTGAACCAATGTAGGGTTAATAAGAGGTTTTTTTAGCTTCAAGGGCTTAGCAGGGCTGCTTGGGGGATTTACAGACTTTTTAAGAGATGGTTTGAGCGCTTTAGGGGCAGCTTTCTTGACAATTTTCTTTTTAACAGTTTTCTTAACTGCCGTTTTACCTAAGGAGAGCTTACCCTTTCTAATTCTCCTGACGGGTTGCTTTTTCTTCTTAGGTTTTATCCAAAAGACTTCTTTTAAAACATCAACTAATTTATTAAACATAGCCAATTAAAGGACAATCTTATGGGCAATGCCGGAAACAACAGGAAGCTCAACCATGACACCACGGATAACGGAGATCATGCCCCAAAAAGAAAAAGCCAAAAGGATAAACATGGCTGGCGTGAAAATCCAGGGAAAAACAATGCTGGCAATTAAAACACCGGCTTGAGCAACAAACAAAACCAAACCTTGTTTGCCGTGGGCCAATACAAATGGATTTTTCTTTTTTAAAATTAAAGGGATAATGCAGCAAATTGACAGGTAAGCTAAAACCGCGTACATCTTTCCATCGACAATATCTTCTTTATAGAAACCGGCTGACGCCATTAACCCTTAACCTCAATCAGCGAATTAATATCACCGAAAGAATTACGCTCTGTGGTCTTATTCAACGGGTCTTCCTGCCATTTTCCGTCGACAATAAACTGGTATTTATAAACACCCGGCTTTAAAGGCAATTTCAAATCCCAGACACCATTATTATTTTTCATCCGGCATGATTCATCTAAAGACCAATCATTAAAAGAACCCGTCACATAGACAGACTGTGCGCTGGGGGCGTGCAGGGCAAAATGAGCAGAAGCGATAAACTCTTCGGTTTCTTTCTTAACTAATTCCTCCATACGTGAAGAAGGGGTATAACTCTTTTCTTCCAAAACAGGGATCTCAATGGAAGAAGTTTCTTTGGCGCTGACGGCTTCCATTGCAGGAAATGAGTTTGGACGGTCAAGTGTCAATATTTCACGGGCTAACCCTAAATAATCTTTTGACCCGCGGCAATACTTATCAAATTTCAATACCGACTCACCCATCACGGCCGCCTCTTTTAACTTGACGTTGACATGCACGATGGTCTCAAATAACAATTTGCCGAATTTCTCCTTCATCTTCGCCATCATGGAAAATGAATGGCGCAGGCGGGAATCAAACATCGTAATCAATATCCTGCTGGTGACAGGATGGTTAAGACGGTCACGGATCAAATTTATAATATCAGTCAAATGATCCACACCTTGCATGGAGAAACGGCTTGTCTCGACCGGTACGATCACTTCATTAGAAGCGCGTATAGCGTTGACAGTCAAAAAACCAAGCGACGGCGGGCAATCGATCAAAACATAATCAAATTCGTTTTTCAATTCAGAAATCGCTTCAACTAACTTTAATTCACGGCCGATCTCGTCGGCTAATTCCTGTTCAAGGGTCCCCACCAAAACGTTCGAGGGTACGATATCAAAATTTTTGTCCGCGCGCTTAATAATGTCCCTGAGTTTTAACTTGCGAGGCGTTAACTTTGAAATGACATTATAAAGACTGTTTCCATCGTCGACGTTTAAGCCCAATGTCGCATGAGCCTGAGGATCAAGGTCAATCAGCAAAACCCGCTGGCCATGAAAGGCCAAGCTAGATGCTAAATTAATAGCCGTTGTTGTTTTACCGCAGCCGCCCTTTTGGTTCGCAATGGATATAATTTTCATACGTTTTGTTTTCCCCTAGTTTGAGAAACTAATGTCATCGATTAAGACAGTTCCCTGACGAAAATCCACGTTCCACGCCTCCAGCACAAAAGCCACCTTGCTGACCGTTGTCCAATCCGTTAAATTTAACTGTTCAAGCGGAATAGATACCTTGTGCCACTGTGCGTCGATATTCTTAATATAATACGTGGCTTTCTCATTCTTTAAATTACTGACCACCAACTTCACAACACCAGGATAAGCCCCGTTAAAACCGCGCATGGATAGGTTTAACTTGCTAAATTTTGATACATCCTTATCCGGTATTGATATGGCAAACGATTTTGTCGACGGAAAAGGATCGTTAAGATCGTAGGGAATCTTAACCAGATTATTATTAAGTTCATAAAAAATCTGGTTATTAATCCCGGCACGCCGCGTCAGAAATGCCGTAAATCCATATACGGTCGAGAGTAAAATCACCGCCGTAATCGTAACATTAATGACGAGCCACGATTGGTTGACTGATTTTCTTTTCTTCTCTTGCTCGGCGCTTTCCCGCTTGCCTAAGTACACCTTAGCCAAGTGCTCATATATCTCATCACGGGTCATTGTCTACAACTACCCCAATCATTTAAACTTTGCTTTAAGTGCTTAAGAATCAATTGTTTACTGTCTTAAAAATATAATAACAAAAATAAATAAAAATCAAAATGTTATGTGAATTATTTTTATCGCCCCGCGAAACTATACAATGCATTTCTCGTCGAGATAAACAAAAAACCCCGCAGCTAGTAAAAGCTGCGGGGTTTTTTGCTGCTT
>CAZCHB010000054.1:5264-5505 GCA_964498235.1 uncultured Planctomycetales bacterium | reverse complement strand
CTGTCAGCGGATTAGTATTTCACGCCGAGGGTCAGAAGGGCTTGTGATGCGGTACTGTCATTCGCACCATCAAACAATTTTCCAGCAACAAACCATCCTAAGTTTAAACCGACATTAACATCTTCGGTATAGGCATAGTTGAAGTTCACGTCATATTCATTGCCAATCTCTTTACGAGATGTTGTGGCAATGGAATTTGAACTTGAAAATGCTGTAGAACTTGAATCTGTCGGTTGACGCA
>CAZCHB010000054.1:0-5254 GCA_964498235.1 uncultured Planctomycetales bacterium | reverse complement strand
CTTTTGAGCGGCCCATAAACCGGTCCATGTGAATTTAGCCGTCACATCTTCAATAGGATCGACTTTTAAACCAGCGCTGATAATATGCACATTGGTTAAGTCGAACAAGGTATTGTAGATGGTTCCGCCGCCCTGGCCTTCATACATCGGATCCCAAGCAGTGTAGGTCGAACCTGAACTTGGATGCGCTGGAGGCGTTGTCGCAGGCGTTAAACGGCCATCATTAGCGTTTTTATCGCCTGATAAGTACGTATAAGAACCAGAAACAACTGGCTTATACTTTTCGATAGAAGAACCAGGCAATTCATAGCTAGCCATAAACTGGGCAGCCATAGCACTGCGGCGGACAGATGTATCTGCATCATCAATAGACGTTGGGCCAGAGGTGCTGACCACCTTATTACCTAATTGCCAGGCTAATTCCGCTTGAGTGTTTAACCCTTTGATAGGGTTGGTGCTCACACGTAAACCCGGAATGTAGATTGTATCTTGCTTATGTGAAACAGCAAAATTATTCTTGTTATGACGACCCCAGAAATAACCTTCAATCACAGAATTCATGGTATCGCCTAATTGATAATTAGCATTGATCCCATAAACATCATCGTTATCTCTGTCAGAATGGATAACACCGTTAATCGTGCTATTAACCCCAGCTCTCATATAGACTAAATCCAAGGTCAATGGCTTGTAATCTAAGACCGCCTTAACGCCGTCGCTTGAAGCAACCTTGTCTAAATCAGCGGCAAACCCTTTAAAACCGCCATCGGTTGGGACAGCAGGAACGCCACCAACGACTAAACCATTACCATAGAAGAATTCTTGACGGCCAATGGTTAAAGTTAACGGTGAATATAATGCTTCACGCAGGGTCACATTGGCTAAATCAATATCAACACGAGCCCCAGCGTGACCGGTAGGTGAACCTGTTCCGCCACCCGTTCCCCATGCACGCTGATTGATCAAACGCAATGTCGTTGAAACATTATCGCTTAAATCAGCATCCACGCGCAAGCGGGCCTGGGTCGCGAATTCGCTTTGTCTATGAATACCGGCAGAAGGGATGAAAACCGCATCTTTCTTACCTAAATTGAAATTATTACGTGAAATATACGATGAATCGATGTCACCGCTGACCTTCACGTTTTGAACTGCCGCGAAAGCCGGGGTAGCCATCAAGACAGCTACAGCTAATGCTAATAGTTTTCTCATTTTTTTCTCCCAAGATACTACGTTTAGAAGTTAAACTTATATATATGCTAGGATCTATAGGCCTAGGAAATATACTACATAGACCCCTTTTGATGATTCCGACCTGCTAGTGTCATCCCTCCTTTCGATGGTCAAGATTTGAATCACCAGGGTGAAAGTATTCGTATTCTTGCATATCAAAAAAACGATGTCAATAAAATTTAGAAAAATTTTTCTAATTAAGATTAAAATTGAAGTTAGCCTGCTTGAAGGATTTAAGGAAAATACGCGCTAAACGGCAAATTTAGCAGGATCATCATATGAAAACTGGCATGTATCTTCATGGTATTCATGGAGTTTAGGAAGAATCAGCTCCCGTTCGTTCACAGGGCTTTTACCGTCGATATGCGCCTTAAATTCGGCGCTAAAGGCCTTGATAATACTAGGGATAATGATGGATTCCTGTGTCGGCAGGAAACAGCGGGTTTGATTAGTGCAGCGGCCGCTGATTTCAAAGATAGCTTCCAAATCATCCTGAGAGCCATGACCGGTTTCAATTTTTTTAAGCAGTTCCGTAATATGCGCCGTGCCGCGATTACAAGGGACACATTGGCCACAAGAACTTTTGGCCAAGAAATTACTGAATTTAAGCGCTGTTTGCACCATACAGGCGCTTTCATCATAAACAATGAATCCGCCAGAGCCTAAACCGCCGCCAATCTTCTTCATTGAACCAAAATCTAAAGGCGTATCGAAGCGTTCCGGGGTCACCACACCTGAAGCAACTCCCGAAAAAACAGCTTTAATAGGAAATTTCCCTGCTGGCCCTCCCGCAATATCAAATAAAAGCTGTTTCAAGGTCACTTTTCCGGCAGGTAACTCATAGACACCAGGACGCTTAACGTCTGCGCAGACTGTACACATCACGGTTCCCGGGGTATCTTCAGAACCAACTGACTTAAAATCATCAGCTCCCTTCCTTAATATGTAGGCGGCTTGGCAGAAGCTTTCCACATTGTTAACGCAGGTGGGATTAGGTGATCCAGGCTGAAAATTGATCCCTTGAATAAAGGGCGGGATATTGCGCGGCATCGGATAACGGCCGTCAATAGACTCTATTAATCCTTTTTCTTCGCCAAACAAGTACTCATCAGGCCCCAAATGGATTTTGATCAATCCTTTAGGGATCATGCCAGCCGCTTCCATTTCACGTCGCGCGCCAAAAAGGCGCTTCACTTGCGGGGTATATTTCTTTTTAATGCCAATATAGGCTTCTTTGGCGCCAATGGCATATAAAGCAATAGCAATGCCTTCAAATAAATGGTAGGGATTAAGCAAGATATTGTAACGGTCTTTATAGGTGCCCGGCTCTCCTTCAGAGAAATTACAAGCAACGTATTTTATCGGGCATGGCTCATTACGTACCCCGCCCCACTTAATCGCCGTCGGGAAACCTGCGCCGCCGCGGCCGCGCAAATTCGCCTTTTTAATTTCGGCAATAACATCCGTCGGGGACATGGACAAGGCACGCTTATAGCCATGCCCGCCGCCCAATGCAATATAATCATTTAGCGTTTTAAGAGGCTTTAAATCTGCTGGAAGTAATCTGCGCAACTCTAGTGGATGCATTAAATGAGCACCTGGATTAATTTAAATCAGAGAATTTAATCTGCTATCCTTATAGACTAACGCAATATGAAAAATATTCTACATCTTTTTAAAGGATTTCATTAACAGCGCGTTAACCTTCAGGGTGATGGTGCTTAATGTCCCTGCCTTCGACAATGTAAATGACTTCTTCGGCGATATTGGTCGCTAAATCTGCGATGCGCTCCAAATTGTGGGCAATGCGCATCACATGCAGGGACCGCGGAATAACTTCTTTTTGAGCACGCATTAACTCCGTTAAATCTTTTAATATCTTATCACCGGCGGAATCAACAATATTATCACGCTCAAGCACTGCGCTAGCCAACTGGACATTCTCATTAACGAAGGCGTTAATGCTGTCTTTAAGCATTAAGACGGCATTTTCGCCCATTAATTTCAAATCTTCCAAAGGCGCCAAGACCGGCTTATTAATTAAAAACAGCGAACTCTCGCAGACGTTGACGGCATGGTCGGCGATGCGCTCCAAATCTTTATTCATTTTAATAATCATAATGACCATGCGCAAATCACGCGCGACGGGTTCATACTGCGCAATTAATTGAACGCACATCTCATCGATTTCACGGTCGTAATCATTCGCTTTAGGCTCCTCGGTATTCATAACCTCCAGAAGCATAACTTCATTTTTATCCGCTAATCCCCGGATGCTTTTAGCGATCATGTCTTCAACAAGGGCGGCGTCTTCAAGTAAATGACGCTTTAACTCAATCATTTTTTCTTTTAACATGTTGTTTCCTTTTCCTAAGTTAACCGAATTTGCCGGTTAAATATTCTTCTGTCCGCCGGTCTTTGGGGACAGTGAACATTTTTGATGTTGAATCGTACTCGATTAAATCACCCATATATAAAAAGGCCGTATAATCCGACACGCGGGCGGCTTGGGCGGTATTATGGGTAACAATGATCAAGGTATAAGCTGATTTTAATTCACCGATTAATTCTTCTATCTTCGAAGTCGCAATTGGGTCCAAGGCAGAACACGGTTCATCAAACAGGATGACCTTCGGCTTTACCGCCAAGGTTCGCGCGATACATAGACGCTGCTGCTGACCCCCGGAGAGAGAATATGCTGAATCGTTTAAGCGGTCCTTCACCTCTTCCCACAATGCCGCTTTCTTTAAACTGTCTTCAACAACACCGTCAATGACTTGACGCTCCTTCATCCCTTGGATACGCAGCCCGTAGGCGATATTATCGTAAATGCTTTTAGGGAAGGGGTTCGGCCGCTGAAAGACCATGCCTATCTCCCTCCTTAAGTCCGTCACGTCAATCGAAGGATCATAAAGGTCTTGCCCCTTATAAAGCATTTTCCCTTGGTGGCGAAAACTTAAGACTAAATCGTTCATACGGTTTAAACAGCGGATCAAGGTGCTCTTACCGCACCCAGAAGGCCCCATCAAGGCAGTTACCGTCCGGGGAAGCACTTTAAAACTGACGTCTTTCAATACCTGTTTAGGCCCATAGAAAGAATTTAAATGTTGAATATCAAAAACAGGTTCTTGCATCTTACCACCTTCTTTGATTTTTATGGCGTAGATAAATAGCAACGGCGTTCATCATTAAGGTAATCATCAGTAATACCACGATTCCTGCGGCGGCACAGGCAAGAAAGCCTTTTTGCGGCCGTGACACCCAGTTAAATATCTGGATAGGCATGACGGTGAAGGCCTCAACAAAACCATTTAATGATACATGAAGAAAAGGAAAACTAGAAGTAAATTTAAGAGGACTTTGCGGCAAAAATGGAATATAGGTCAAGGCGCCGATTGTAATCAATGGCGCTGTTTCACCGATAGCGCGGGACATAGCCAAAATAATGCCCGTTAAAATATTACCAAAGGCCATAGGCAAAACCTGCCCCCGAACGGTCTGCCATTTAGTCGCCCCTAGCGCGTAGGAGGCTTCCCGCAATGATGAGGGGACGGTCCGCAGTGCTTCCCTTGTCGATAAAATAACCACCGGCAAAATCAACAAGGCCAAGGTCATCCCTCCGGCCAATACGCTCCTGTCTAAGTGCATTAACCGCACAAAGATGCCAAGCCCAAGCAAACCGTAGATAATCGACGGGACTCCCGCTAAATTAGCAATATTGATTTCAATAAAATCCGTAAACTTATTCTTACGTGCGTACTCTTCAAGGTAAATGCCTGAAGCAATCCCAATGGGAATCGCAAGGATGGCAGTCGTGAACATGATCCAAATTGTACCTACCCATGAAGATAATATGCCGGCGGCTTCCGGCTTTCTCGATGGATAATTTGTCAAAAATTGCCAATTAAGCTTACTTAGCCCATCACTTAACACATCCCAGACTAGGACAGCTAAAACAACCAGCCCGGACATCGTCGCTATAAACCCAATAACACCAAATACCTTGTCTAATCGTTTTATC
>CAZCHB010000053.1:7396-10927 GCA_964498235.1 uncultured Planctomycetales bacterium | reverse complement strand
CTTAAGCGGCTTAAAGATAGGCTCACTTCCCCCAGACCGTGAACATCCTTTTGGGCATGGCAAGGCAGAATCCTTAGCTGCTATGATTGTATCCCTTGCTCTTTTTTGTGCAGCTATATTTATCGCGGTAGGCAGTATTAAAGAAATTCAACACCCCACTCAAACTCCAGCAGCTTTCACGCTTTATGTGCTATTAGCCGTTATTATCTGCAAAGAATTCCTGTTCCAGAAATTAATCCACGTAGGAAAAAGACTCCACAGCCTATCCGTGCAAGCGGACGCCTGGCATCACCGATCGGACGCCATTACATCATTTGCCGCGCTTGTCGGTATCAGCATTGCCCTATTCGGCGGGGAACGTTTCAAAGGCGCGGATGACTGGGCCGCCTTATTTGCCAGTTTAGTCATTGCCTTTAACGGGGCAACACTTATGAACATGGCCATTAGGGAAATCATGGACGCCGCACCGGATCCTTCCATTGTCAGCGCTATTCGTTTAATGGCAATGTCTGTTGAAGGAGTTAAAAAAATAGAAAAGTGCCGCGTCCGAAAAAGCGGCACTTCCTATTTTGTTGAAATTCATGTCGAGGTTGACGGCCAAATGACAGTCTTTACCTCCCACGAACTGGGTCACAAGGTTAAGGATAAATTGGTTAATTCTCCCCTGCCCTTAGCTGACGTGGTTGTGCACATCGAGCCGGCGTTACACTAACAACTTTTTACTTACCAGCTGCCGATGGGATTGGGCACATCATACCGCTCTTGCCGCTTAACGGGCAGTATTTAGCAAAAAGCATGCCTGCCAAGAATATGACTGCACCGGCAACAATAAAGATGAGCATCTTCTTTCCTGAACAGCATGGGCCTTGTGAGCCTTGAGTACCGCAACATCCTTCTTCTTTCTTATGTTCTGACATATTAGATCCTTTCTGTAATTGTTGAATATTATACCATTAAGCGGGTTTTTGGTAAATATGCACATCTCTCTGTGGAAACGGGATAACAATACCGTTTGCAGAAAACTGCTCTAAGATTGCATTATTGATCCGGAATTTGACATCCAGATAATCAATTTGCGACACCCAGACAACGACGCGCAAATTAATGGCAGAATCAGCAAATTCATCAATACCGACCTTATAAACTTCTTTGTCCGGGATGCGCTCCTCGCTTTTAATAATATTCTCAAGAAGGGATATGGCTTTCTTGACATTGCTGTCATAGGCAACGCCAATATTGATTTCCAATTTCCGAAAAATAGAGAAGTTTTTAACAACTTCACCAATAATATGCTTATTAGGAATCACGATAATACTGCCGTCTAAACCAAATAACTCTGTCCTCGGAAGAGAAATATCACTAACCTGCCCTTGAAAGCCGTTAACTTCAATAATATCTCCCACCTTAAACGGCTTGGTAAAAATTAAAGTTGCTCCAGCAATGTAATTTGATAACGGTCCCTGTAATGCTAAACCGATACCGACACCCGCAACAGACAAACCTGCAATCAACGGCGCAATCTGCACCCCAAATGAACTTAACATCATGAGCGCGCCTAAGGCAATGATAATCAACCGCACTGCCTGGGAAAGGAATTTGATAATGCTGACGTCAATCTTTCTAGCGCTTAACGAACGGCTCACAAACTTCGCTACCACATTTGACAAAATCCAGGATCCTGTCAAGACAACCAACCCGCCTAATACATGAAAACTATATTTAACCGCGGACTCTGTCACAAAATTAATTATCTTCTGCATCGTTGTTAATTCAACCATCACGCATACCCCTTATACTCATCCAGTAAATAATTGTTTGGCCGCGTAAACACCGCTTGCACGACGGCGATATTACGCATGGCAAAAGCCGCTTCACAATAAGAGAAATAGTAATTCCATTTACGGATAAACCGATCGTCAAAACCAAGCCTTGTTAATTGGACACGGTTTTTATTAAAAGCCTGCCGCCACATTGCCAGCGTCCTGGCATAACTGAAAGAAATATCCTCGTAGTCGAATACATTAAGGTTTCCCGTGGCAAACAAACTATCATGAACTATCTTCAACGACGGTAAAAGACTTCCGGGAAATATATGTTTTTGGATCCAGTCCACATTTGAGCGGAAGCTTTCATAACGGTGATCCGGGGACATAATCATTTGCAGGCCGGCAACCCCGTCACTCTTAAGCAATTTGGTGATTTGAGAGAAATACACCGGCAAAAACTTATGCCCAACCGCTTCAATCATTTCAATAGAAATAATCTTATCAAATTTCCCCTCAACGTGACGATAATCAACAAACTGGACGTCAATCTTATCATCCATCTTCTGTTGTTTAAAAAGATTCTTGGCAAAATCGTATTGCTGTTTGGAAATGGTAATTGGTGTCACGCGGCATCCGTAATTCTTAGCCGCGTATAAAGCAAAACCGCCCCATCCTCCGCCTATTTCCAAAACATGATCCGTTGGTTTTAACCTTAATTTCCTGCACCAAATATCGAACTTAGCAATCTGACCCTCATGGAGAGTTTGATTATCTTTCGTGAAATACGCAGAAGAATAGGCCATGGTCGGATCGAGGAAGGTATTAAAAAAATCGTTTCCTAAATCATAATGCTCCGATATATTCTTGCGGCTGCCTAAAATAGAATTATCGCGCAATTTATGTGCCAAGGTATTAAAAAGCCTAAACCAATTAACCGGCGTGTTCTTCGTCTCATCTGCCATCAAGGTTGGATGATGCTCGACATTATGGATCATCCATTTGATCACCGCGGTTATATTATCAGTATCCCAATCACCATCCACATAAGCCTCACCAAAACCAACATCCCCATAAAGTACGCACTTTTTAAAAAACTCAGGGTTCTTAACCTTAATACGGGCCGTGATGCCGTCCGGCTCCAAGCCGTACACATTGATCCGCCCGTCATAAAGCTCCATAGTCATTTGACCAAGCCTAAGCGGTTTAAATACATTATGGATAATCTTCTCACACAACATCATAAATTTTTACTCCGTCCTATATTCTGCTGTAATTCAAGATCTTCTTCCTTGGCATGATGGGCCACTTTCTTGATAAAATGCAGGACTGCGGCGTGCCAATGGATCAAGAAAATTACTTTTAATGTAATAAATGGCATGATTGCGCTGTAGAACAATAAGTTCACAGTCGACAATTCTCTACGACGGCCTGACATAGAGGAGTAGAAAAATTTCTGTCCTTTTTTTAAAACATCTATATCGATACGCAAACGCTTATCCGGCACCTGGATCTTAAAATCGAGCACATTATCCAAGTCTGTAAAGGGTGAAATATAGTAATATTTTACCTGTTGATCATTAAAGATTTCCTTTTGCAGCGCTGAGGGACTTAAATAGAAATATTTCAGTTCACCAAAAGTATTGCCGATTTCAACCACCACGCAAAAAGGCTGTTCATCAGCGTCAAAACAGAAATAAAATGATACGGGATTAAATATATACCCAAAGCTCCTAAGATTGGTCAAAAGCCTTATCTGCTTGACCTG
>CAZCHB010000053.1:0-7386 GCA_964498235.1 uncultured Planctomycetales bacterium | reverse complement strand
ATATGATCTTTTTCACAAAAATTATACACCCGCTGCTGGTTATGCCCAAATAACCATGTTGACTTAGATATGTTATCAAGCTCGTCTAAATCCAGATAAAACATAAACACACGATGCACAAAACCATACGGTGTTGGCGCCTGACGTTTATGCTTCACGTGGATATCATAGAGACACGAATTCAAGGCCATATTTCAGTTCCGCTGATGGCCCGCGCCGCATGAAGACCGGAAAGCAAACCATCTTCATGGAAACCAAAACGAAAATACGCGCCGGCAAAATAAACAGGGCCATTTGCATTTAAGTGCGGCAATTCCTTCTGCGCGTGCTGTCCTTGAACCGAGTACATCGGATGACGATACTGGGTTTCCCAGATAATCTTCTTAGCATCGATAAGCCCCGGGTCATTAATCGAAATGAAATAATTCTTTTTTGTCGACACCCCTTGCAGGGAGTTCATGTCGTAAATAGTGGTAGCCTTCGTTTCTCTTAGAGCATTAATACTGATCCTGTAATTCCATGATGACCACGCCCTGCGGGTCTTAGGCATGACAATATCATCAGTATGCAGGGTTGTCTTGTTAGGATGGTAGGGAAAACATTTTAAGAGGCGCGACTCAAGCTCGGTGGGACGATCCAGAATATCCAAAACTTCATCCGCATGCACGGCAATTAAGACATTGTCATAGACAGCTTGATGCCCTGTTGAATCAACGACCATGACACCGCCTTCCTCTCGGATAACCTTAACCGCAGGCGTATTAATATTAAGCTTCGCGTTGACTGCTTTAAGCAATTTATCCCGGTACTGCCGGCTGCCGCCCACACATGTCCTCCAATTTAAATGACCTTCGAGCCCAAGAAAACAATGGTTCTTAAAAAACCGGACCAGACTGACAATGGGAAATTCCAGCATAGCATCAATCGGCGTTGACCAAACCGCTGAACTCATAGGGATCAAGAATCTTTGTAAAAACGCCTCACTGTATTTCTTTTCACGCGCGTACTCCCCTAGTGAATACGTCAGATAACGGTCATCTTTTAACACCTCACCAGCTTCCTTACCAAAACGGGAAATTTCCAACAACATCTTAATATAAGGCGCATTAAAGAGGTTCCGGCGCTGGGCAAATAATCCATTATAACCTGTTCCTGAGAATTCCAATCCTGAAGGCACATGCTGGACGCTAAACGACATCGACGTCGGCTTTGTATGAATATCCAATTCTTTAAATAAACGGGTCAACAGCGGATAGGTAGTTTCATTGTAGACCATAAATGCTGAATCAATGTAAACAGGATGCCCGCCTTCGTCGACCGTCAAGGTATTCGTATGCCCGCCCGCGTAATTATTCTTCTCATAAAAGGTAATATCATATTGGCCGCGCAAAAAATACGCCGCTCCCATGCCGGATATCCCTGTTCCTATTATTGCTAGACTTTTCATAGTTTAGGTTAATGCATATTAAAATAGGTTTTGCATTTATTCTGAACGACTTAAGATTTTTAGCCAAAGCAGCTTATGTTCATGAAGACATTTTAAGACCTTTTGTCTTAAAATGGTCGAATATGTTTGAGTTCCGAATGTTCAGAAACATTCGGAACGAGTTATTCGACCACTGAATGAACATAAGACCTTTGGCGGCCAATCGTTTACGACTGGCAAAAATCGCCAGGAGTGAAGAAGAAATACAAAACCTATTTCTTGCGTAATCGGTAATGACTAACCATCCACTCCCTGCCGTTCTTGTAATTCCATAATTCAGCACAAGCCATATAAAAAATACGCCAATAATTCCACCATTTAATATATTCACCCTCACCGTAGGTTGTCTTTAATATCGGCATTATTTTTTCTTTATTGGCATCCATATTCGCCAGCCAATGCTCAGCCGTTTGCCCGTAATGCGTACCTGGCACCCGCCAATGTTCTTCTAAAACAAAATGATCCTGAAAATATAACATTAAATGATCAGAGGGCATAATGCCGCCAGTGAAAAAATATTTACCAATGAAGTCACTTTCATCAGTGTGGTCATAGAAATACGCGTACTCCCGATGCGTGAAGATATGAATAAATATTTTTCCGTCATCTTTCAAGAATGTCGAGGATTTCTCCAATAATTTAGCCCAATTGCGCATGTGCTCGAACATCTCTACGGAAACAATACGGTCAAACCTCTCATGGGTTAAGAACGCATTCATATCGCAGGTGATGACCGTCAAATTATTAATCCCGCGTTTTTTAGCTTCTGCGTCGATAAATATTTTCTGTGTTTTGGAATTTGAAACAGATGTAATATGCGCCTTAGGATATTTAGCGGCCATAAACAGCGACAAGGATCCCCAGCCGCAACCGAACTCCAAGATACGCTGGCCATCCTCAAGTCCCGCGCGTTCACAGGTAATTTCTAACATATCCGTTTCCGCTTGGTCGAGACTTTCATTACCCTTGCGGTAATAACAGGAACTATACTTTAAATGCTTCCCCAAACATAATTGAAAGAATTCCGTCGGCAATTCATAATGCTGTTCGTTCGCTTCTTTAACAGCAACGGCAATTGGGGCTGATTGCATGTGATGGACAAGTTTCATCATGCGGGCATAACCAAGTTCAACGCCGTCCCTACGTTCTTCCTTAAGCTTCTGTGCTAATAAACGGCGCATCCCAAAGCGGACAGCCGCATCCGGTAACGCGCCCTTCTCTAATAATTTCTGCGATAGCGGCACTAAGAATTTCATTTTTTCCTCTTGGGTAATGGGATAAACATGCTTGTTGACTCTTGATAACGGCGATACTCTTCTCCCTTGGTTTTAAGGGCCTGGGCTTCAGCCAAAGGAATGCCGCTGACTTTAAGCAGAAAATACAGCATCAGCACCGGCGCAATAATTCCACTCCATCCCCATGGGCTGGCTAAGGCAATCACAGCATACCCGACCCAAATTAGCCATTCAAAGAAATAATTTGGATGACGGGAATAATACCATAAGCCCAGATCACACGTCTTGCCCTTGTTTGCAGGATTTATTTTAAACGTGTGTAACTGTTCATCGGCGATACTCTCTCCAATAATACCCGCTAACCAGATCAACACGCCTATGATTTCTACACTTGAAATCAATTGACTGGGATTAAGAAATATAAGTAAAAAGACCCATGATAAAACCACATCGAGAAGCCCTTGAAACTGAAACATAAAAAAGAATTTCATGTTCTGGTTAGTTTTCCAATCCTCACGGATTCGGCGGTAACGGCTGTCTTCCGAAGGATCCTTCATCAAACGCCTAACAAGCAGTAAAGCTAAACGCCCCGCCCAGAAACATACCATCATGAGCAATATAAACCGTCGAGGAAGATACCCATTAATATTAAGCGCGTAAACAAGGGCGCACAACGCCAACCCAAGCGTCCACCCAATATCAACATAACCAGCATTCTTCATCTTGGCTTGGGCCAGCCATAAGAAGGTCATCATCACCGCGACAATAGACCATGCTTTTAGTAATAGTAAAGGAGCTAATTCAAACATGTTATTTACGGCGCAATAATACCGCCTCCAACCCTTCTTCTTTCTTTATGGTTACAAATTGCAAAAATACGTAAAAGCATGTGGCTATACTGCCCAACAGAATAAACGCGAGGATCCACAGCAGGGACCTTAGCCACTGCGCTTCTTTGTAAACCACCCATACAGAGAAGATTGTAATATTAAAATAGAAATCCACCAAGGTCGTTTTAAACCAAGGTTCATTGACAACAACGGCTGGCAATTGAAATAAATTGCTGGCCATAGAGGTGACAATGACTAAGTAAACCATGGCCAATGAAAGCCCCAGGAATAAAACCTTCAATACATTGTTCATTTAATCCATCCTTTTTGAAAAACGGTTAACGCTGAAAATGATGACGACGGCCGCCATCAAGACGAGCGGCCAAACTTGATCCAATAAATCAAGAAAACCCATCCCTTTAAGGATTATACCCCGGACAATCGTTAAAAAATAGGTCATGGGTAAAAAATACCCGATATGATGCACCCATAAAGGCATAGTATCACGGGGAAAAATAAAACCCGATAATAGTATCGACGGCATGGCAAAAATCATGACAATCTGCGAAGCTTGTTGTTGATTTTGTGCCACGGTCGACGCCCACAGGCCAATCCCCAAACAAACAATTAAATATAGCAAGGTCAACCAAAATAAAGTAAACAAACTGCCCCTAATGGGAACGCCAAATATAAAATGCATGGCCAAGACAATACTAGAGGCAATAACGATACCAATAAAAATGTACGGCAAGATTTTGCCAATAACTAATTCAAAGGGTTTAATCGGCGTAACTAAAAGCTGTTCTATATTGCCATGCTCCTTCTCCCTAACGATGGCATTAGCCGTAATCATGGGGACAATCAATTGCAAAATCAAGGCAATTAACCCTGGCAGCATAAAAAATGTACTTTTCAAATCTGGGTTATACCAAAGCCGCGGCCGAAAATCTAAAGGCAAAACAGACACTGGAACCAATCCCTCTTTCTGCATAAAATTACTAATGATAGCCTGCGATGAATTAAGCGCGACATTCGCTGGCGTTGAATCTGTCCCATCAATAAGAAGCTGCACTTGAGCAATCTTTCCTTTTAGTGTATCGGCGGTAAATTGAGGCGGTATAACCAAAGCCGCTTGTGCTTTGCCCTTATCTAAAGCATTATAAAGAGTTTCTTTATCGTTAGAACGTTCCAACACACGAAAATAGTCGCTCTGCTCAAACGATGAAATTAAACGTCGGCTTAAATAGGTGCGGTCCTGATCGTAAACATAGGTGCGCAGGTGTTTCACGTCAGTGTTGATGCCAAAACCATAAATCAATACCTGTAAAATAGGCATCAACACCACCATTGTAAGTGTCCGGCGGTCGCGGATAATGTGGATGACTTCTTTAGCGGCTATTGCTTTAATATTACGCATTGGCTTGACCTTGAGATTCTAATACCGCAAAGGCCTCATCTAATGTTGGGGCAATAGTTTTAAATTCAGCAGGAGTTCCAATCTTTAAAACCTTGCCTTCGGTAATAAAGGCCAACTTGTCACAGCGCTCGGCTTCTTCCATATAATGCGTGGTCACGAATAAAGCAACACCTTGACTGGCCAATTGAATTAATAAGGCCCATATGGATCGTCGGGATAAGGGATCAATACCGGCAGTTGGTTCATCCAAGAAAATAATCTTGGGGCTATGTAAAATTCCATTTGCAATCGCGAGTTTTTGCTTCCATCCACCAGACAAGAACTCTGCCAAACGAGTTCGATACTGCCCTAAACCTGTCAAGGCTAATACTTCTTCAATTCGATTATCAAGCGCAGGTCCACTTAACCCATAAATCTGGCCAAAAAAAGTCAAATTTTCTATCACATTTAAATCCCCATAGAGACTGAACTTTTGAGACACGTAACCAATGGATTGTTTGATGCTCTCCGGATCCTTATTGATGTCAAAGCCCGCGACTTCGCCGCTTCCACTGGTCGGTGCCAATATCCCGCAAAGCATTTTGATCGTCGTGCTTTTTCCGGCTCCATTGGCCCCCAGATAACCAAAAATTGAACCATAGGGGATCTCGAATGAAATCGCATCAACGGCGGTAAACTTGCCAAAACGTTTAGTTAACTGCTTAGCGTGGATCGCGGTATTATTCATGCCTCATTCCTGAAACTTGACATCAACGGCAACTCCGGGATGTGCCTGGACATCCGGATCATCAATGGCAATCTTGACCGCAAAGGCCTGCGTCACCCGCTCTTGCGGTGTCTGCACGTTGCGCGGAGTAAACTCTGCTTTTGTCGCGATATAACGGACATGCCCGTTATATTTTTTGTCAATGCCGTCAAAGGACAGGACTGCCTTCTGGTTCATCCGTACATGATTAATATTCCCTTCAGGAATAAATATTTTTACCCATTGATCTGTTGAATCACCGACAACAACAACAGGCGAACCTGCCTGCAAAGTTTCTCCCACTTCATGCACCTTGACTAAAACCACCCCATCAATAGGTGAAATGATAGCTTGGTCTTCCATGGCGAGTTTCGCGTACTCAACACTTTGCTGATTGGCACCGCCTTGCTTATAAAGCATCTGCGCGCGTTCATAATCTTTTTTCATTTGCTCGTAACGGTCAACCGTCGCCAATAATTGTCCCGCCTTAACCGCATCCCCTTCGTCAACGCTAAGCGTCGCTAAACCACCCGGAACCTTGGAACCTAATTTATGTTCGGTCATTTCCAACGTCCCAGAAAAAGTCATCTCATTGATTCCTTTCTTGGAACATCCAAAGATGCTTAAAGCCAAACCCAAAAATAAACATAATAATAAATTTCGCACGGATCACTCCTTAATTATCATTTCCATCCGCCCTAAAGAATAGGCTAAATTAATCTTAGACATCCAATAGATCGCTATTGCGCCGCGCCGCGCATCAAGAACACTGGCCCTGCGGGCCCGCACGGCAGCAAGATCTAATTCATGGCCTATGCCTGACTTTAAACGCTCTTGAACAATAGCCATTTCTTCATCAGCCGCTGATAACTGGAATGATTTTTCCACGATTAGCGCCTTAGCTTCTTTAATATCCGCCTCTGCATCGATAATTTTGATTTGGGATTGATTTTTTACATCTTCTAGGAGAGCAATCGCTTCTTGTTGTTTAGCCTTAGCTTCTTTTAAATTAGCACTCCTGATACCGCCTTCCCATATTGGAATACTTGCCTGCAGGCCAATCATATAGGTGTTACTGCCCCTATCCGGCGTTTCACCTAAACGGCCATAATCGCCAACGGCCATGATCTTCGGTCCAAAATCAGCCTTAGCCGCAGCTGTTTGAGCTTCTTGAATTTTAACTTCTGCCTCCGCAGATTTGACATCTAAAGAATAACCTACATCTTTATTAATATTTATTTGTCTTAAGACATTTTCATAATCTGTGTCATCAAAAATAATACGCCGATCAAGGGGAAGCTTAAGTAAGGCTGCAAGGTCTAATCGTTTTTGTAAAGCATCCGTTTTAGCCGAACGGTAGAAATACCGGCTATGCGCATAATCAGCCTTAGCTTGTTTTAAGCCAAGCATCGATCCTATTCCTTGTTCTTGTTTACTTTGCTGAATCTTAAGCGCCAACCGATCGCGCATTAGGAATACCCGTGCCAAACCGAGATGTTCCTCTGCGCGCTGCGCTTGAATATACATCGTGGCTGTTAATGCTAATGCATCTTCCTTTGCTTTTTTATATTGGACATGAGATAAATTTTCACCCATCTTTGCCGCATGCAAACGCTCAAAAGTTCCGGCATCAAAGAGTGTTTGGGTAATACGACCGCGAGCATCAAAACTAT
>CAZCHB010000052.1:0-11332 GCA_964498235.1 uncultured Planctomycetales bacterium | reverse complement strand
ACGCGACGGGAGGGCCAGTACTACAGTACGCCTCACATCCGCACATGGGGCCTATAGAAAATAAGACAATATACCAAATCCTAAATGATGAGATTGTTCGCGGCGCAAAGAAGGTGATCGTTGTTATCACCCATAATGGTGACAATGATTTTTATAATCTGCTTGGTGAGAAGTTAGATGTCAATGCCGTAGATGTGAAGAAGTTTTTTATTGACCTTGTTCATTATAAGGGAGAATTACCTCCCGGCGATTCGCCGATCATTTCCCTGCAGGTGCATTTTCATTTGACTCAGGGCAATTGGGATGCCTCAGCTCGTTATGCCCATATCATGGCGAATCATCAGAATGCGCAGGAAGCGATAGGCAATGTTTTGACTGAAAAAGAAGAACATGAAATAGGCAAGCTGATGGAAGATGTTTTCGAGCAGTTTAAACATGTTCTTTCAAGGCCTCAATTTAGAAGTCCTGATAAATCACTAAAAGACCTTTGGGTCACGGAAGATATGGCCGGTGATAACCCTGTATTAGCTTTTCAGTTTGAGGCACTGCAGGCATTTAAATCTGCCTTGCGCCGGCGGCTTGGGACGGCCCAAGTGCCGTTAAAACTTAGAAGCGCGTGGAATGATGCAGGAAAGCTGAATAATTTTGTTGATATTGCCGTAGAGAAATTTTTCACCGGTGACCGTTATACAGCTACAAAAGAATTTGCTTCACGTGCGGAGGGCAGTTATGGCTTGGTTGTCCGCACATCGCTTAATGATAATGGTGTATCCATTTATTCTAGGGCGCAAGGGATGGCGGTTGCTTATAAAGACGGGGAGAACAAATTCTTTTCTTTCGCGTCAGATCCGTTGGTTTTGCAAGGGGCTTTCGGTGAATCGGGAAAGCCAAACGAAATGATTATTCTAGATCCTTCTGCCAAAGGAGAATTGGTTGATGTCTCCTTCTCAAAAGAGTCTCGGAATCTGCGCTTTAAGCTTTTTAATATGGGTGAGGATAAAATGGTCAAAAAACAATCCGTGGATGAGCGGATTTATCCATTGACGGAGAATAACCCTTACCATGAACCTCTGGTCGAATATCAGGATCAAGATAATATCGTCAGTGAAGACATTGATCAGATCCCCAATAGTTTAGCGTATGTCAGGTCGCAATGGGAAGATAAGCGGTCATTTAACAGGCAGTCAGGGGATGCCATGGTTGAAATGTTTGCTTCACGTTTTGTTGAACAGAATATAAAGACAAACAGTATGTATTATCCGTTGATTCGTCCCAGGGTGTTAAGCGGCATCAATGATCTAGTTGAGCATTGCTTAAGCAGTAGTAATTGCAGTGATGAACAGCAGGCATTCCTGAGGATGGAAGCCAAGCGCCGTGTGGGAACAGAGTCCTTCCTGGCTCGTTCTATTGTAAGCGCGGTCGATCAAGAAATCGCATCTATGGCTGATGCCATCGCGCAGGGAATCACAACGGGAAGAATCATGCCGGACCAGCTATATGATTTATACCGTCAGTCGGACAGGCAATTGAAAGTGATGATTGATGAAAAGATCAAGAAATTATTCGCTGACTTTAAAGATAATTTTTATGCGTTGAAAGAAGGATGGGAGCATGAGGCTGATACGACACCAGCCAATGATGTATTTGAAAGTGTGGATATGTTTATTTCGGGTTATGAAAACTCCTTATGGTATGGTGAGAAATTCAAGGCATTGATCCAGATCTCTTTCCCCGGTTTTAAGGTAAAAATAGCATCATCAAATAAATTGCTTCAGTCGATGCGGAGTTTTGGCATTAACCGGCGGACAATTGGATTAATATTCAGTAAATCAGGGACAACCTTCCCTAGCTTGAATCAAGCGGGTGATTTGCGTGCGATCACCAACGGGAATACTTTTACCATGACCGGACGCATTGACAGCATGGTCAGCCTTGCCTTAGGCCAGCGGTTGAGGCCGGAGGCGGAATTTTCCAAGCGTGTTTTTGTGACGGGAAATTATTATCCCGCGGAAGCGGCATCGCTGTCAGAGGCATTACTTGATGCGAATCAAATCGAGTTAGTGTTATTTCTGGTTAAGCGGATGCGCGAGCTTTTTCCGTACGATAATCCTTTTGGTTTACGCGCCTCAGTTGCTGAAATCCGCCAGCTTGAACAATTGAGGGATAGCATGAAGCAAGAGGCTATAAAGGTTATAGGTATCGATGAAGAAGGCCGGGTGTTAAATGAGGCCATACATAAAAAGATTTCAAAACAGGGAGAAAGGTTTGGTAAATATCTTAAAGAAGGATTTATGACAAAATATTTTTGGATGATCCCGTTTGCGGCGCTTATTTATTACGGTGTCATCCCAAGTCCGGTTGATTTTCTGATAGGATCACTGATAGGTTTACCTGACTCTATTCTACCCTTGTTTGATGCGGTATTTACGGTGGTTGGGGCGCCGTATTTATTTACGCTGGTTCAACGTTTGTTTAACAAGCGCCCATTCTCAGCCCGTATGGGAGCTCCCGGATTAGTTATAGGGGATATTCCCGCCCTTCATCAGACCACAGAAGGGTATGTTTCCAAGCTTGGCGCTAATTCAACTTCTACCTTGAACATGGATGTGCACGGGGGAAATCCTGAAGATCATTTTGGGGCTCGTTTTGCGCATCGTATCCGACGAGGGACATTGATTGTCGCTGGTTTCCCAGCGTTGAAATCGTCAAGGGACGCCTTCATTGTTACCCTGAAACAAGCCAAGGGTATCCGTAATAATTTATGGAATAAATTTGGTTTTAAGGGCGGGGCGGATGTGTTGACGATAGGCCGCGGCCAGATGGATAATAAAGATGTTATCGATACTCATATCGATTTAGGCGAGCAGGCTGGATTAACGTCAGCTTCAGATTTCGTTAAAGAATTTAACCACTATAGTTTTGACGCTTTTGGACGTATGCTGGCTTATAAAGTATTATTTAACGCCATGTATCAGCAGGCATCCCAAATACGGCTTAAGCCCATTGGAAAAATGGTTAAGATTTGGAATAGGGCCTGGACTTTCCCTAGTATTTCTGTCCATACAACCCGTTCTCCTGTCGGTACTCCTAATGCGGCCATGACTTCAGAAACAGCATTGCCAGCTCATAAAAAAGGCGGTATCGACCTAGACAGCGGTTTTATGGATTTAGCCGTCGAAGAAAGTTCAAATCTGAGAAAAATCAATATTGATAAAGCGATGATGTCGATGCCCATTGACGGAATTGTGCCAATCGTAAAGGAAATCAAGCCTGTCTCCCTATCGATGATACATGGTTTGATGGATCAACCGCGGTAAAACCGTACAGCAAAAAAGAACGTAAAATTCGGCATAAATCCCGCCCGCAAATTGTTTAGCAATGATATAATCTGGGCATGACAATCCTGAAAGTTTGCACGCTTTTTTTCCTGACCATTGCCGCCTATTGTGTCATGCTTTCCTCTCCGTTTAAGACGCTGGATGACCATTACTCAATTGTCAACAATACTACGGTTAAAGACACCTCACAATGGCCGAAGCTTTTTACCCAAGGTTATTTTAATGACAAGAGTTATTACCGGCCGTTAGTAAATTTAAGCTTTATGGCGGAGCATAAATTATTCGGCCTTAACCCATTCTTTTATAATTTTGATAATTTATTGATCCATTTGGCTAATGTTTTCCTAGTTTGGGCGGTAGTGACTGTTTTAGTCAGCGCGGAAGTCGGATTCTGGAGCGCGTTATTATTTGCCATTCATCCGGTGCAATGGGAGTCGGTGTCAAATATTTCCGGCCGGGCGATAATCTTGTCGACGATGTTTACCTTGGCCGCATTTTTGGCGTACTTAAAAGAGCGGCATATCGCGGCGCTGCTTTGTTTTGTGATGGCCTTGCTGTGTAAAGAATCTGCGGCAGTATTGCCTGCTATCTTGTTTGTTTATGCGCGCTTAAGTCGGAAGAATGTACGTTGGCTTTTAGCGTGGGGGGTTATTATTACGGCGTATATGTTTTGGCGGCATCATTTAGGGATCACCCAGACCTTTCCTTGGCGTAATATTACTGAAGGTATACTAGGTTTTTTAACCTTCCTGCGCTCGCTGATTACCGATTTAAGGATTTTGATCCTGCCATTTGATATGCATTTTGACCGCTCCCGGGAGATTTTTTATAGCATTATGGATCCTCAGGCATTGGGGACTATGTTGTTTTGGTTCTCAGTGATGGTGGGATTATGGGTTTATAGAAATAGATTGAATAAGATTCATTGGCTGTGCCTCGTTTGGTTTGTATTGCTTATGCTGCCGGTCTCACAGTTAGTGACGACTATTGGGGTCCAACCGGGCTTTATTTCATCGGCGGAGCATTTTTTATATTTCTCTTGCGTTCCGGTATTTGTTGTCATTGTCAGCCGCCTTATTCATTTGCATGGAAAAGTCTATAAGTTTATAATTGCAGGAATACTGGGGGGGTTATTTCTAACAACAGTTGAACAGAATATTTACGCCCAGAATGAATTGGCGATGATGGAGCGGTCATTGCGCATCCAGCCCCAGAATGCCCGCCTGCATTCTTCCGTGGGGCTGATTTATGCGTTGGCTGGTAAATTTGTGCAGGCTGAGCAGCATTTTAGGGCGGCGGTTGCCGCGGATCCGCTGAATGCGCGTTATCTGATTTCGTTAGGAAAGTCGATCTGCGATCAAGGCCGCTTTAAGGAATGTTTAGTGGTATATGATCATATTAAAGACCCCGGCAGTTTTAAAGATCTTTTAGAGGGAAACCGTGAGGCAGCGTTGAGGTTACAGCGAGATAATGATTTCCTTCATTAAAAATAAAGACAATCTTCCTTTTCTTCGCTTTTGGCTGGCGCAGTTAATCTCACAGTTCGGTGACCGCGTGCATCAAATGGCCTTAGTCGGCCTTATTGCTTTGCGGAATCCTGGTTCGTCATTTGAATTAGCTAAGCTTTTGGCCTTTACCATTATCCCTGTATTTATCATAGGCCCTATCGCCGGCGTGTATGTTGACCGCTGGGACCGCCGCACCACGCTTTTTGTTTGCGATATTATTCGAGGTTGTTTGGTGTTGTCCATTGCTTTTTACTTTATAGATTCATCGTCGGTGTATCCATTGTATGCTGTTGTCTTTCTTATTTTTGCATTTAGCCGTTTTTATGTGCCGGCTAAGATGTCGTTGATCCCGGAGATTGTTAAAGAGCAGGATCTGCATATTGCGAACTCCTTGGTGACGGTGACAGGGATGATTGCGCTTGTTTTTGGCGCGCTTTTTGGCGGGTTGATTGTTGAAAAAGCAGGACCTAAGGGCGGTTTTCTCTGGGACGCGTTGACCTTTTTCCTATCAGGGTTGTTAGTGTTTTCTATTCCGCGGTTTAAGACGTGGCATTTAGATAAAACAAGAATGTTGACGGCGGGGCGCGAGATGTTAGCAGCCCATAAAACGGTGTGGGCGGAAATATGGGAGGGCATCCATTATATACGAAGCCAGAGGGAAATCCGTTTTATCTTTATGATGATGTCCGTTTTGTTTGCGGCGGCAGGCGCTGTTTATGTGGTTATTATTGTTTTTATTCAGCAGGCATTTAATAGTGTGACGAAGGATTTAGGTTTTTTAGCCGTGCCTTTAGGGATAGGATTACTTTTAGGCAGTCTTGCTTACGGTAAATGGGGAGCAAGGGTGTTTAAATGGAAGGCGATGTTCTGGTCGCTGATTCTTGGCGGCATGATGACAGTCTGCTTTGCTACTGTCGTCCATACGACGCATAACCGCATGTTAGCGGCAGGGTTAGCTTTTGTGCTGGGATTTGTCGTCGGTCCTGTGGTGATTGCGTCCAATACCGTGGTGCATACTGTGTGTAAAGCGCATATGAGCGGCAAGGTATTTGCGGCGCTTGAGTTTGTGATGCATCTAGCCTTCTTAGCGGCGATGCTGGCAAGTTCATACGCGGCTGAGTTTATTTCCCGTCAGTGGATTTTAATGGCCGTTGGTGCTATATTTTTAAGTGTCGGTATCATTGGTGTCCTAAAGAATAATGAAAAATAAGGGGTTAATGGTGAAGAATTTCGCGGTTTTTGCTTCTGGTCGCGGCGGTAATTTGCAGGCGATTATTAAAGCGGTTAAGAATAAAAAAATTAACGCGGCATTAGCCGTGGTCTTTAGCGATAAACCTCATGCTTACGCGCTTGTGCGTGCGAAAAAAGCAGGGATAGCGACACTGTGCATTAGTCCTGCGGATTACCCTAATCGTGATGCTTTTGACCGCGCCGTTCTCGAAGAACTTAAAGAATACGATATTAATTTTATTGTGCTTGCTGGTTACATGCGTTTGTTAAGCGCGTCTTTTGTAAAGCAGTATGCAAATCGAATTATCAATATTCACCCGTCGTTATTGCCTGCCTTCAAGGGCACGCAAGGCATTGCAGACGCGTTTAATTACGGCGTAAAGGTGACGGGGGTGACAATTCATTTTGTTACGGATGCAATGGATGCCGGGGAGATCATCGCCCAGGAGCCGGTGTTGATTTCAGCCAAAGATACCCTGGCTAAATTAGAAGCCAGGATACATAAGGTTGAGCATAAGCTTTATCCGAAGGTTATTGATTTGTTTGCGCGGGGTAAGGTTAAGATTACTCGCTGATTTTTGCTTCACCGTTTTCGAAACGGATATGGATGAGTTTTCCTTCTGCATTTATTTTATTCTCGGGATCATCACCTAAAGTTTTCAGCTGGGCGGTTTCAAAAATCAATTTTTTATCCTGCCGCAGGTTGCTTAGACTTACGTTTGAGAAATCTTTAAAATTATAATAGCGCGCGGTGTCCGCGATAATGCCGGCAATGGCCGTGTCGATGTCGCCCTCCGGAGGAAAATCACTGCGTTGGAATTTGAAATTAATTCGGTTGATGATTTGCTTGGTTAAGAAATCAGACAGTTCAATATCACTGTATTGGATATGTTCGCCAGTTTCATCGCCGATTAATGACTGCCCGCCCTTGGTGTCGGCTAAAAACCTTTTCATGTATTCATCATAAGGCAGGTCTTGGGTCATATAGCGTTTAAAGTCTTCAAGGTAAAGCGTCGCACGGGTCTCAATGCCTTTTTTAATGTCCGTGATAACAATGACGATGAATTTAGGGGTTTCTTCGCCTTTTTTAGCTTCCGCGTCAAAGAAGACTTCGCTTATGGCTCTAAAGAGGTCGTTTTGCAGTTTGATATAGGAATCTGTATATGATGAGCTGTAGCCGTAATCTTCACCCTTTGATTTCTTACGGTCAACAATATCGTATTCAAAAGAAAATCTCTTGTCTTTAAAGTTTCCGTCAATAAATTGGACGGCATATTTGTTTGGTTTTCTTGCCGCTTCAGCGGAATTATCTTTTTGTGATTCATAATCAAAGATTGGATCCTTAGTTGGGAGGTAAACCCAGAATGTAGCGCCGACGATACGGGTGATGACATGCAGGTCTAATTCCGTGCGGCATTTTTCTTCAAATCTTTTATGGGCCTGAGCGACAGAGATTTTGGGCTCTATTTTAGGCGTACAGCCTAAGATGATGGTGCCGCACAGCATAAGGGCAAGTAATCGGGCGCCTGGATGCATAGTCATTACACCGCGTTGATCCTGGTCGCTGGTTTTAAACCAAATTTATCAAAGATGGCCACTATCTCATCGTATTCCAGTTCTTGTTTGGTAAAAAGCTCTTGGGCAAAATAGTCAAGCAGTTCGCGTTTCTCGATTAATATGCCTTCAACTTCCTTGATACAGGCTTGCAGGATTTCTTGGACGTCAGCGTCTAAGGTTTCTTTTGTTTTCTCTGACATATAATGGGAAGTGCCGCCGTTATAGTGGTTGGCATAATAAAGAAAATCCCCCACGATCCCTGAACGCCCCATCCCTAAACTACGCACCATGGTGGAAGCTATTTGCATGGCCGTAAAGAAATCAGCCCCGCGCCCGCCGCCAACGCCTGAGGAGGTACTGCCGAATTTGATGCGTTCAGCCGCGTAGGCCGCGACATTACTTTTAATGTCGGCTAAGAGGTCTTCTTTAGTTGATGAGTATAATTCTTCCTGTGCGCGGCTGGAGACCATGCCAAGCATGCCCTTGCGGGGGACAATGGTAGCTTTAATGACATCATCGGTGGGGTGAAGCAAGTAGCCGATAATGGCGTGGCCGGCTTCATGGTAGGCCGTCCATAGTTTCTCTTTTTCATTCATCTTAATGTTTGATTTCATCCCAAAAGCGATGCGGTCGTAGGCTTCAGAGAGGTCTTTATCCGTGATTTCCGCGCGCCCGTTACGCATGGCAATGATGCTCGATTCACGGATCATGTAATCAATATCAGCAGGCGAAAACCATAAACAGCGGCGGGCAAGTAAATCTGTATTGATAGCTGTGTTGGGTGCGGTTTTAACCTTTTTTAGGTAGAAATCAAAAATATCTTTGCGTTCTTTTAGATTTGGACGGGTGACATAAATTTTGCGTTCAAAACGGCCAGCCCGGGTGACGGCTTCATCTAAGTCGTGTTCTTCGACGTTGGTAGCGGCAATGACAATGATATTGTTCTCAGTTTTTCTTAAGCCGTCTAATTCAGTTAAGAACTGGTTGATGGTAGCATTGTGGCTGGTGGCTCCGCCCCAGCCGCTGTCAGCCATCCGGGGACGGGCAAAGGAGTCGATTTCATCGATAAAGATGATGCAGCCGCCGTCCATATCGGCAAGGGTACGTGCCTGTTTAAACAGAGATTTCATGCGCGCCGCGCCTTGTCCAACGAACATGCCGACAAATTCAGAACCAACGGCAGATAAGAAAGGAAGGCCAGCTTCGGTGGCGATGGCCTTGGCTAAATAAGTTTTTCCGCACCCCGGAGGCCCGAACATGATGGTTCCTTTGACGATTTTCCCGCCGATTTGTTTAACCAAGCTGTGGTCTTTTAATAATTTTATTAATTCCTGTGCTTCAGCTTTGGGTTCATCCATGCCGATGACCTCGCTCATCTTGACATTGACCTTGACCTTGCTTAAATTGATTGTCCCCATTTTGCCCGCCGCGCCCCCGGACATTAACCAATAATACATCCCAAAGGATAAGGGTACTTGAATAAGGGTCAAGAGCAGAAACATGATAAAGGTCTGGCCCATTTGAGCGGAAAGATTGCGTTTAGTGAAGGATTCCAGTAATTCGTAGTTTTGGTTGGAGATAATCATAAATTGGGTGATCCATATGATAAACCCAATTGAAAAAATGGCGATCAGGATACGAAGCCAATAAAGGCGGAGGAATACTGTCATTTTCTTAAACATTTCAAGTCCTTGGTTAACAATAAGATATATAAAATAGCATACTTAAGAAAGAGTAACATATCCTTAAGGCATAGTCAAACAAAGCAGGCGATTATTATGAGATTGTCTTTATTGATAGGGCTTGACGGCAAAATCAATATATGTTAATTTGGAGCCTCATTAGTTTAAGCAAATTTTTATTTCCCCAATTATTTTAAAAGGAGCATTATGTCGAAGATCAAATCAGTCAACGCGCGTGAAATCATTGATTCCCGTGGTAATCCAACCGTGGAAGTCGATGTCCTTTTAACCTCTGGTGCTTTCGGCCGTGCCGCTGTCCCTTCCGGCGCGTCGACGGGTGAGCATGAAGCGATTGAATTACGTGACGGCGATAAAAGCCGTTTTGGCGGTAAGGGCGTGTTAAAGGCGGTTAATAACGTCAATACCTTGGTGGCGAAGGCGATTAAGGGTAAGGATGCTGATTACAAGGCGATTGACGTGATTAATATTAAATTAGATGGCACGGAAAACAAGGGCAAGCTTGGTGCCAACGCTATTTTAGGGGTGTCCATGGCCGTAGCCAAGGCTGCTGCTGCTGAAAAGAAACTTCCTTTATACCGTTATTTAGGCGGCAGTAAGGCGCATGTCCTGCCGGTGCCCTTGATGAATATTATCAATGGCGGGATGCACGCGGATAATAATCTTGATGTGCAGGAATTTATGATTATGCCAGTCGGCGCCCCAACCTTCACCCGCGCCATGCAAATGGCCTGCGAAGTATTCCATTCATTGAAAGCCATCTTACATGATAAGCATTTAGCCACATCTGTAGGCGATGAAGGGGGTTTCGCGCCTAATTTAAGAAGCAATGAGGAAGGGCTGGATGTTATTATTGCCGCGATTGAAAAAGCTGGTTATAAGCCGGGCAAGGATGTTTTTATCGCCCTTGATGCCGCCGCTTCATCGTTTTATAAGGACAATAAATACAGCTACAATGGCAAGAATGTCTCTTCAGCGGATATGATTGAGACCTATGCCAAGATGGTTGCTAAATACCCGGTTGTCTCCATTGAAGACGGCCTCTATGAAAACGATTGGACTGGTTGGAAGGCCTTAACCGATAAATTAGGTAAGAAGACCCAATTAGTCGGCGACGATTTGTTTGTGACCAACGTCAAGCGTTTACAGCAAGGCATTAGCAGTAATACCGCGAACGCTATTTTAATTAAGGTTAACCAAATTGGTTCCTTGTCAGAAACACTGGCGTCAATCGCCTTGGCTAAGAAGAATAATTATCATTCCATCATGTCCCACCGCTCCGGCGAGACTGAAGACACCACTATCGCGCATTTAGCCGTGGCCACGAATATCGGCCAGATTAAAACAGGGTCATTATCAAGAACCGACCGGCTGGCCAAATACAACGAACTTTTGCGTATCGAAGAAGAGTTGGGCAAGAAAGCTGTTTATGCCGGGACACAATGGAGTAAGATTTATTAATGTTGAAAAACGCGATTTGGCTTTTTGCTTTTACGGTTATTGTGCTCCTGGCGTTTATTCCTTCGTATGCCAAGATGCAGGATTTAAAGCAAAAGAACAATGAGTACGCCAAACGCATAGAAGCATTACAACAGCGCAATGTGCAGTTAGAGAGAGAAAAGTATTTATTGGAAAGCGACCCAGTCTATTTAGAGAAGGTAGCTCGTCAGAAAATGGGATTGATTCGGGATGGCGAAAAGGTCTACCGCGTGGCTCCAGCACCGGCAAAAAAACCTGCCGCTAAATAGATTGCGCTTGATAAAATTAAAGTTTGTGTCATACTAGGCAACGCGAATTTAGAAATAACGTAAATGATATCGCGGGGTGGAGGCTGAAACAGCCGCTGCAGTTTCAGCATGAGGCCCTTGGTTTAGATGAAGTCGTAAAGGTTTTAAGCCAGCATGCACTTGCTGGAGCAGATATCGCGGGGTGGAGCAGCCCGGTAGCTCGCCAGGCTCAATAACATGGGCGTCCAGTTAGGAAACTAATTGGCAGATAA
>CAZCHB010000051.1:0-11338 GCA_964498235.1 uncultured Planctomycetales bacterium | reverse complement strand
ATCATTACCTTTTTATTTGACAAAGACCAGTCAATTTACTTAAAAGAAATGCTTGTTATGAAATCAAAAGAAGAGCAAGTAAGATGGGACCGCTTTAATGAACAAAATGTCCCCTTCACAGAAGATGATGTGCAATTGGTTAAAGAACTTTTGTTTAGTCCGCAATTAGAAATAAGAAATGCCACGCGGGGTAAAATATATGAATATATGCAATCTTTTATAGACAATCAGATAAGGCGGTGGAGGAAGCAAAGAGAAGAAAGTAATCGTATGAGAGAAGCGGTTTACGATCGTATTGATAATTATGTTTGGGCAAGACAAAATTCAGGATGGTCAAAGCTTAGAACCAGTATAATATGGGTGGTAAAGTATTATTATTCTTATTTAAACAATCTCCAGTTGCCTCAAAATGTACTTAATATTAGACAGCATATCAAAAGCCACAGGCTTTTAGGGAAATCTGACCAAGAAATCGATAGAATTTTAAGTAAAAATTATAGTTCGCAAGATATTATTTTGGCCAAAAGCTTACGCATTGTGTCAATGGATGCTCCGATTAGTGCAGGAAAAGATCTTGTTATTGGAGATACTATTGCTGCTGAAGTTCCGGAAGAAGAAGAGGAATTGCCGTTCAATGGTGTTAAGATGACGATTTTGGGAATAACGGCTAATGTTGAAGCTGAGACTGTGGCGGGTGCGCTTAAAGCATTTTGGAAAGAGCATGAAGAGGAGGGGACGGAGCAATTATTTGCTAAGAACATTATGGAAAATAATATTATCGTTAGAATAAACGGTGAGGTTATTGATCTTTTACTGAATTTGGAAAGACCGTTGGATGGGGTTGTTAGTATTGAAATTGGATTGAAGGATCCTGCTATGAATGCACAACAAGAAGGCGGTATCAATTTTAGTTCCGACAAAGCTATTACAGTACAAAACAACGGCCAAGGGATTAAGTTTAATATTTCCGCCAGAGGGGGATCCGCCTTTGACGGAGATCCTGCCCAATTAGCCGAATTAGAAAATGCACCAGGTCTAATCCCGATTGTAACAAGCATTACGCCCTTGGTTGATTTAGAAGGATTTCTACAGCTCTAATATAATTAATTTGACCATTAATTGTGACCATGATATACTTTCCTGTGGAGGGTTAGATTATGCATATTACTGCAGGTAAATTCAAAGCTCAATGTTTGAAAATTATGGATGATGTTCAAAAGAATCATCGGGAAGTCATTATTACCAAATATGGCAAACCGGTGGCTAAATTGATTGGTGTGGAGCCTTTGGTTAAGGCTCCTTTATTTGGTTTTTTAAAAGACACAGTGAAGATTAACGGCGATATTGTCGATCCAATCAATGAGGCTTGGGATGCAGAAACCGCAAAGAACTAAGCCAAGTTATTTATTATTAGATACGCATGTATGGATTTGGTTGTTAAATGGCAATGCTGACAAACTAGGCAAAGAGCAGATTAAATTAATTGAACGTTTTGCAAAGGATGAAGCTGTTAGGGTTTCCGCTATTTCCGTCTGGGAGATTGGAATGTTTGTTGCCAAGAAGCGCATTCAATTATCGAAAGACGTAAACCTGTGGGTTAAGGATTCATTTAAAGGACATGGTTTATTCTGTGAGCCATTATCAATTGATATATTACTTGGAAGTACGCAATTAGCCGATGATTTTCATGGAGATCCAGCGGATCGTCTGATTATTGCGACTGCAAAGCTGATTAATGCAACAATTATGACGGCTGACCAGAAAATCATCCATTACTGTAAAAAACATCATTTGTCAGTTGAGCCGCTTTAATAATTTAGCTTTGCTAGAGGACATGCAGCAGTACGGCTTAAATGTGAATGCTTGGGTTGATCCGAACAAAGTTATTAAACCGGTGGTATTGTATGGAGGGGGTGGTTAGCGTCCACCTATGGAAATGTTAAGGGATTTTAAGAAAAAGTGGGATGCTTTTAAAGCATGGAGGAAAGCCCAAAGAAATGATGTAGATATTTTAGAAACAAGTATAGGTTCCTAGAGGAATATAGATCCTCAACATTCAGACCCTCGTAAAATGATGAGTAATCGGGGTGTTTTGACCAGATTAAATGGGATGCTTGAGACCATGCAAGGAGAGTATCCTGTTGGGCGGCTCCCTGAAGCTGTGGCGGATTTGCGCGTGATATTACAGGAAATAATGAATTTTGATTATGATAAACCTATTAATAAAGAATCTTTGCGTATAAGATTCTTTAATAGAGATATCGGCAAGGACATATTTTTAGGCAATTGTGCGAATAGTTGTACTTCATTGGGTAGTAATGCTTCAGCAGCTTTTCAATTTATTCTAGACCAAGGTACGATGTATGCCGTTATTGAGACCGATAAAGGGGATGTTAAAGGATATGCCCGTTTTTTCTTGGCCATCGGCAAAAATGGTCTGCCATTGGTTTTTATTGATTCAATTGATGGGACAATGGCCTGGCAGTATATTTTAAAGATCAAAGAGCATATTTATAATTTGGCTGAAACTATAGGATTGAGCAAGGAGCAGGTGTTTGATTGGGAAGATAAAGTAGTCCTTGAAAAGTTGGGCGGGGCATTGTTGGAAGGTTATTTTCATCATGCTGCCAATGTAAAGATTAATGTTTCGAGAAAAAAGGACAGTGCCCAAATTACAAATAATTCAAGTGCGGGCAAGAAGGGCGGTTTCGACTTCACTTTTGACAAATCCTTAACTGTTCAAAACAACGGCCAAGGGATTAAATGTAACATTTCCGCCAGAGGCGGATCCGCCTTTGGCGGAGACTCTGCCCAATTGCGTGAATTACAGAATGCTACAGGATTTGTTCCAGTTATTGTTGATATACGGCCAATGTTTAATATTCGTTCGTTTTTAGGCATAGACAATTGAGGTGGATATGTTAATATTTTAAGTTGAAACAATCAGGAGATAATACGTGGAACAGTACTTTAAGAAATTAATTGAAACAATCGGTGAAGATCCAGACCGCGAAGGGCTTCTGAAAACGCCTCAACGCGCTTCCAGCGCTTTTGAATTTATCACGCAAGGGTATAAAAAAGACATCAATACTATCGTCAATGGTGCCATTTTTACTTCTGACAATGATGAAATGGTTGTGGTTAAGGATATTGAGCTTTATTCGATGTGCGAGCATCATTTGTTGCCTTTTTTTGGTAAGGCGCATGTGGGATACATTCCTAATGGCAAGATTATCGGACTTTCCAAGGTGGCGCGAATTGTAGACATGTATGCCCGCCGTCTGCAAGTTCAGGAGAATTTGACCAAACAAATCGCGGAAACCCTCATGGATGTGACTGGTGCCTTGGGTGTTGGGGTTGTCATTGAGGCCAAGCACTTGTGTATGATGATGCGTGGTGTGGAGAAGCAGAATTCCGTGATGAAAACCTCATGTTTATTGGGTTCTTTCCGCAAAGAAGATGCCACGCGCAAAGAATTCTTAAGCCTTATTCAATAATGAAGAAAACAATTAATAAAACAGCCTTAGTCACTGGTGCCGCCAAGCGTTTAGGCCATGAGACAGCCATTCATTTAGCAAAGCAGGGCTATAATATCGCGCTTCACTATAATAGCTCTAAGCCTGAGGCTATGAAAACTGCTCAGATGATTTATAAATTAGGCGTCCGTTGTGAACTGTTCAGCTGTGATTTAGCCGATGAAAAAAGTTTAAGTGCTCTGTTGCCTTTGGTCTATCAAGCCTTTCCAAATTTAAATCTTTTAGTCAATAGTGCGTCTATTTTTGTCCCCAATAAATTTAACGATCAAGATTTAAGTTTATTCAAGGCCCATTGGGACATTAATTTTAAAGCACCTTATGTTTTATCCTGTGCATTTAACCGTTTGGTTAAAAGCGGTCAGATTATTAATTTCATTGATACCAATGTTGAAAAACACACCAGCATGTACGCGGATTATTTGTTGACCAAGAAGGCTCTTTATGAATTTACTCAAATGGCTGCCGCCCAATGGGGTCCTCGGATCAGGGTTAATGGGATTTCACCCGGCATGATCTTGCCACCGGTTAATAATCAGCCTGATGATCGTCAAAAACGGGCAGATAAGATTCCTCTTAAACAGGTTGGTAACCCTAAGTATATCCTTCAAGTCTTAGATTTATTGCTCAGTAACGACTATATGACCGGCCAAATTATTGCCGTGGATGGCGGGGAACAGTTGGTATAAGAAAGGAATTATGGCTCTTATCCGTATTCAAGATTTAAATGTTCGTGCTTTAATTGGAGCACATAGCTGGGAGAGGACTAATAGGCAGGATCTTGTCGTGAATATTACGATTGAATATGACGCGTCAAAGGCGTCAAAGAGCGATCAATTAAAAGATGCCCTTGATTATGATGCTTTAACAAATCAGGTGGTTCGCACTATTGAGCGTTCGAGATATCAGTTATTAGAGAAATTAGCCTTCAAACTGCTTGAAGGCATTATGAAGGATAGGCGTATTCTTTCTGCAGTGGTTCGCTTGGATAAACCTCATGCCATTGCGGCCGCTAAATGTGTTTCTTTTGAAATTTCCGCCCAACAATAAATTTCTAAACTTTTCCCTTGTTCTTAAAAGATAAATTGGTAATATACGGCTATGCAATTTAAAGATGAAGTTGTTTTGGTGACAGGTTCAACCCGCGGGATTGGAAAATGCGTGGCCGAAGCGTTTGCGGCCCAGGGGGCTACTGTTTTAATTATTGGCAGAAATGCCCAGCAGGCTGAGCTTGTGGCGGCTGAAATCACGCAAAAAGGCTCGAAAGCTTACGGTTTTGGCTGTGATGTGACTAACTTAACCCAAACGCAAGAAACGGTTAATAAAATTCTTGACAATCATCATCGCATTGATATATTAATCAACAACGCAGGCATTACCCGTGATAATTTGATCCTTAGGATGACGGAAGAAGACTTCGATGAAGTCATTAAGGTTAATCTTAAGGGTGTGTTTAATGTTACCAAGGTCGTTACCAAGCCGATGGTTAAGGCGCGTAAGGGTAAGATAATCAGTATCGCCTCAGTGATTGGGGTGACAGGTAACGCAGGACAGGCTAATTACGCGGCAAGTAAGGCTGGTATTATAGGGTTTTCTAAATCTATCGCCAAAGAATTAGCCTCACGGGGTATTACATCTAATGTTGTCGCTCCCGGTTACATTAGAACAGAAATGACTGACAAATTACCTGATGCTTTGAAACAAAAAGTATTGGAACATATACCGCTTAACCGTTTTGGTGAAGCAGCAGATATAGCAGGCGTTTGTTTATTTTTAGCCTCACACCAGGCGGATTATGTGACAGGACAGACAATTATAGTCGATGGCGGACTAGCGATTTAACAAAACAAGGAGGCAGTCAATGGCAGCAGAAGATAAAATCAAATCGATTATTGCGGAACAATTAGGCGTTAAGCCGGAAGAAGTGACTCCTGCGGCGTCTTTCGTGGATGATCTTGGTGCGGATTCCTTAGATACTGTCGAGCTTATCATGGCTTTAGAAGAAGAATTTAGTGTTGAAATCCCTGATGAAGATGCTGAAAAGATGAAAACAGTCGGGGATGTTATTAAATACATCGAAGAAAAAGCAGCAGCTTAATTTGAGTTAAGGTAGTTTTTATTTTAGACAAGCCCCTATTGTTTAGACGCAATAGGGGCAAGTCTTTAATAAGGGGGTCTTGTTTATGGGGAAAAAACGCGTTGTT
The DNA here is from genome assembly GCA_964498235.1 of uncultured Planctomycetales bacterium. Taxonomy (GTDB): domain Bacteria; phylum Omnitrophota; class Gorgyraeia; order Zapsychrales; family Fredricksoniimonadaceae; genus JACQQW01. The sequence goes on along the minus strand of CAZCHB010000051.1, from coordinate 5,601 downwards.
ATAACCGGCATGGGGGTTGTTTCTCCTGTTGGCATCGGCGTTGAGGCCTTTTGGAAAGCTTTATTGGCCGGCCAAAGCGGTGTTCGAGCGGTCACTCATTTTGACCCAGCCGCCTTTGATTCACGTATTAATGGGGATGTTTCTGGTTATGACCCGTTAAATTATTTTAACTCCAAGGATGCTCGTAATATTTCCCGATTTATTCAATTTGGCGTGGTGGCGGCTAATGAAGCCTTAGCCCAATCAAAATTAGATATTAAGGCCATGGATCCCTATCGTATTGGGACGCTGATCGGTTCTGGGATTGGCAGTATTCAGTCGGCTGAAGAAGAATACGATAAATATAAAGAGAAGGGGCCAAGCCGGATTTCTCCATTTTTTATTACCAGGATGATTATTAATGAAGTTGCTGGTCAAGTGTCGATTAATACCGGTGCGATGGGGCCGTGTTTTTCAATTGCCACAGCATGTGCGACGGGCAATAATTGTATCGGTGAGGCCATGCGCATGATCCAGCATGGTGAAGTGGATGCGATGTTTGCCGGCGGCGCAGAGAGCGCTACGTCGAAGATTGGTTTAGGCGGATTTTGCGCGTTAAAAGCGTTATCAAAAAGAAATGATGAGCCAGCTAAAGCTAGCCGTCCTTTTGACCTTAACCGTGATGGTTTTGTTATGGGCGAAGGCGCGGGTGTGGTTATCTTAGAAAGTTTAGAGTTTGCCCAAGCGCGCGGGGCAAATATTTTATGCGAATTAGTCGGATATGGACGTACAGCAGATGCGTATCACATTACCGCGCCTCATGAAGAAGGTTTGGGTGCAATTAAGTCGATGGAGTTTGCGATTAGCGATGCAGGTTTAAAGCCGGCAGATATTCATTATATTAACGCGCATGGGACATCGACTAAGTTAAATGACCAGATTGAAACCTTGGCTATTAAGAAAGTATTCGGCGATTACGCGAAGAGAATTCCTATATCGTCGACAAAATCAATGACAGGGCATTTGCTTGGCGCGGCGGGCGCGGTTGAATTTGTGGCCTGCGCGATGTCAATCCGTGATAATATGGTTCACCCGACTATTAATTATGAAACACCTGATCCGGCATGTGATTTGGATTATGTGCCCAATAAATCGCGTAAGGTTAATGTGGGTGCCGCTTTATCAAATTCACTGGGCTTTGGTGGGCATAATGCGACGCTGGTTGTTAAAAGGTTTATAGATTAATTAAAGGAGAGGTGTCATTTCGAGCGAAGCGAAGTAATCTTGTTTTTCAAAGAGACTTGTTTTTATCTAAACAGGCTCGCAATGACAAATGTTAAATATGAATACATACAAAATTGCAGTTATTGCTGGTGATGGAACAGGGCCTGAAGTTATCCGTGAAGGGTTAAAGGTTGTTGATGCGGCTGGTGTTAAATTTGGTTTTAAGGTTGATAAGACCATGTTTGATTACGGGGGAGAACGTTATTTAAAGACAGGTAAAACCATTGATGATAACGATGTTGCTGAGTTAAGAAAATTTCAAGCTATTTATTTAGGGGCTATTGGTCATCCAGATGTTAAGCCGGGTATTTTGGAAACAGGTATTTTATTAAAATTACGCTTTGCATTGGATCAATATATTAATTTGCGTCCTGTAAAATTGTACAATAAAGATTTTTGTCCGCTTAAAGATAAGACAGAAAAAGATATTGATTTTGTCGTCGTTCGGGAAAATTCCGAAGGGCTTTATAAGGGTTTAGGGGAATTTCAACATAAGGGGACAAAAGATGAGGTGGCTCTTCAGGTCTCGCATAATACACGCAAAGGTGTAGAGCGTTGTTTGCGGTATGCGTTTGAATATACTCGTAAACGAAATAAAGCTAAGAAATTGACGTTGTGCGGTAAGACAAATGTTTTAACCTATGCCTGGGATTTATGGCAACGCACTTTTAATGAATTAGCTAAAGAATATCCGGATGTGAAGACGGATTATGCGCACGTGGACGCGACGACAATGTGGTTTGTAAAGAATCCAGAGTGGTTTGATGTGATTGTAACCGATAATATGTTTGGCGACATCATTACTGATTTAGGAGCAATGATTCAAGGTGGGATGGGGATTGCGGCGGGTGGGAATATTAATCCTCAGGGCGTATCCATGTTTGAGCCTATTGGCGGATCAGCACCTAAATATACGGGTAAGAACATTATTAACCCATTAGCGGCTATTTGTGCCGGGGGAATGATGCTGGAAATTTTGGGCGAAGTTAAGGCCGCGCAAGCAATTGAAAATGCGGTTATTAAATTAGTAACAACCAAGGTGACAAATCTCGGGGCAGGACAAATGGGCTATGGCACGACGGAAATTGGGGACATGATAGTAAAAGAGGTTGCTCGATGAAAAAATATAATGTCGCTATTTTAGGAATCCGCGGGGCGGTTGGTCAATGCATGTATTCCATCGTCAAAGAACGTAAATTCCCGATTAATAAGTTAGTCTTGATTTCCCCAAGCGGTGCTGACGGGGAAATGGATGGGATTAAATTTGTCCCTTTAACAAAAGAAGTCTTTAAGGGGATTGATATTGTTTTGTCTTCACCCGGTGCTGAGATTTCTAAAGAATGGGGTCCTGTAGCGGCTGCGGCCGGTTGTGTTTTTATTGATAACACCTCTTATTTTCGCATGGATCCTGATGTTCCGTTAGTGGTGCCGGAGGTTAATCCGGAAGACATCAAGAAACACAAGGGGATCATTGCCAACCCAAACTGTTCGACAATTCAAATGCTGGTGGCCTTAAAACCGTTACATGATTTTGGGAGAATTAAACGCATAGTTGTCTCTACCTATCAGGCTGTGTCCGGCGCTGGGGCTGAGGCAGTGGAAGAGCTGCGCGCCCAGCAAAAAGGCGATAAAACCGTTAAGAAATTTGTGTACCGTATTGCAAATAATTTAATCCCGCAAATCGATGTGTTTACGGATAATTACTACACTAAAGAAGAAATGAAAATGGTCAATGAAACCAAGAAAATGATGCACGATGAGGGGATTCAGGTTTCAGCGACCTGCGTGCGCGTTCCTGTGTTCAATAGCCATAGCGAGTCAATTAATATTGAAACTGCCAAAAAGATCACCCGGGCAAAAGCCATTGAACTTTTAAGCAATGCGCCTGGAGTCAAGGTGATTGATGATGTTAAGGCTTCTATTTATCCTCTTCCGATCAATGCTGACGGCCGTGATGAGACCTTTGTTGGGCGCATCCGCGAAGATTTTTCCATTTCAAATGGTTTGAATCTTTGGGTTGTCTCTGACAATCTCCGTAAAGGGGCCGCGCTGAATGCTGTTCAGATCGCGGAAGTTTTGATTAACGGTTAGATATTTTGCTATTTTATCAAGATAATTTGTCTGCTTGACGCTTGTATTTTTATGTGCTATCCTTTCGTTATTATTCCTACATTATACCCATAAGCTGTAAACGCATCACCGCCGTTAACAATGACAATTTGGGGAGGACGCATATGAACGCAATGTTTTTATGTCTTTTTGTGTCAGTAGGAATAATTCTAAGCTTACCGGCATCTAGCTTCGCCCAAGTCGCCGGCCTTAACTTAAATACCCAAGCCAATAATATCCAAGTTGACCCATCCTCAGGGTCCGCGAATTTATATTTTCATATTGATACCCCGCCAGGGCGTGCCGGGATTGAGCCTAATTTAAATTTAGTTTATAACTCTGGTAGCCGGGGTTTAGGTAATGCCGGGGTGGGTTGGAATTTAGATATGGGTGGCATTAGCGTATCATTAAAGAAAGGTATGCCTAAATATGATGGTACGGATACTTACCAATTAAATGGCGTTGATTTAGTTTATGATCCAGCTGTAGGTTATTACCGGACTGAAGTAGAAGGGGCATTTGCCAAGATTGAGAAAACAACGACGGGATGGTTGGTAACAGATAAGAAGGGGATTAAGTATACTTATTATTCATTAGATTCTGTGGGTCAATACGACCGTGATAGGAATGATACAAGCCGGGTATTTAAATGGTTTCTAATCAGGGTTGAAGATATTAATGGTAATAATATGGGGATTTTTTATGTTAATAATGGCAATCAGATTTATCCACAGAAAATTGTGTATACAGGCAATCATCAGGATGTGTTTAATGGGCAGGTAATTTTTGCTTACAATGATGCAAGATATCCGACAGTTTCTTATACGGCTGGTTTTAAGATTAGTTCGGGCATTGTTTTGGATACGGTGACAGTTTATTCAGGTAATTATCAAAATCAAGAGACATTGAAAATTGAACATAAATATAAATTTAATTATACAGCTAGCGCAGATACCGGGCGTGAATTATTGAAGTCAATTCAAAGGCTAGGTGCAGATGGGGCAGTTAGTGGGCCGGCGGTTAGTTTTAAGTATACAGAGGTAGGGACATCTAACTGGAAGCAGTATCAGCGCAGCAATAGTTATGTGGTGCCAAGCGGGATGTCTTTTACTTTTGGGGATAATCACGCGACAGGGCAGTATGCGGTAAGTGGGCGGGTGGGAGTTATTGATATAAACGCGGATGGTTATGGTGATTTTGTGAGGTGGTATTACAACATGTGTTCAGAGGAAGGGTCGGGTGATGGATTATTTACGGAAAATTTTCTTAATCGCAAGAATGGTGAGTGGTTGATAAGTTCATATGCGACGCCGCAGGTAGCATGGGGAGGTTTTGTTAAAAGATGCAGCGGGTATGATAAGGATACGGGTGTGAGGTTGGTGGATGTCAATGGTGATGGGTGGGTGGATATTGTGCGTAATCAGAAGAACCCTGATGGTGGTGTGAATGTCAACACGTTAATCAGTGATCAAAAAGGTGGTTATTACGCGGATGCTAGTTGGCATTTACCGAATAATGCATTAACAACGCAGTATATGTATGACGGTTCAGCTGTGCCGGCAAGTACTGTTTTTGCGGATATTAACGGTGATGGTTTTGTGGATGTATTAAGAGGGTCAATTGGTGATTGGCATGTGTATGTTAATAATAAGGGATTAGATTCTAATCAAAAGGGTTGGAGTCGGATCAATTTTATTATTCCAAATGTTGAGGGTAGTTTTGCGAAAGATTTGATTTTGGTAGATTTAAATGGTGATGGTTTAACAGATATGTTTCGTGTTGTGGGTGGTAGTTATGAGGTTTTTATTAATGATGGCAAAGCTTTTGTTAAGGATGAGAGCGGGGTGTGGGGAGGTTTGATTTTACCGACAGTGCCTTCACAGGTGACGTTTATTGATGTGAATGCGGATGGTTTGGCGGATTTAGTGACAGCAGGTAATAGGCGTAGGATTCATATTAATACGGGTAATGGTTTTCGTGAAAATGCTAATTGGATAGATATGCCAATATCAGATTTGGCGGCTAGTCGATTTATGGAAGTTAATGGAGATGGTTTGGTGGATATTGTGCAAAACCCTGAGGATGGGGTGCCGTTGGTGTATTTAAGCCCTGGTGCTGAAGTTAAAAGCCTTGAGCCTGTTTTTAATAATGGTAATCAGATGGAAATTAGCAATGATGCCAGCGCTCCCTCGGATATGCTCTATAGCGTCGATAACGGCATTGGGGTTG
>CAZCHB010000050.1:0-11626 GCA_964498235.1 uncultured Planctomycetales bacterium | reverse complement strand
CTTGCTTAATGACCCAAAACTCATGGCTCCAATATTAAAAATACTCGCAGAGTAAGCCTGGGCATCTTTTTTGCCAATGACAACCCGCAGGGTCGATGGATCAACATGGGCAGGCATAATGGAATGCGTAACCCACTCATACCCAACCTCATAAACATTTTTTTGGGTCCCAAAAGGCACGGTATCCAGCTCTCCCTTGGAACGCTGATAAACCAGCGAACGTTCCAAGCGGTTAAAAGGCGTGCCCGACGTATTTGATTCTATAAAATATTGATTAATTTCAGGACGGATCAGTTCCAGCAGGTAGCGAAAATTACCGATTAGAGGGAAATTACGGCGGATCGCATGGCGCGTTTGAAACATATCGATCAGCCCAATGGCAATCAACGGCCCCAAAAACAGCATCGACCACCATATCGACGGAATAACTTGGGCGATCAACCCATTTGCAACAATAATAAGCAAGGCAAATAAAAGAAAAAAAAGACGAGCCATAGTTCTTATTCTACGACCCGCCTTAAACAAATCAAGCTTTTCTAATTATTCCTAATTAATGTTACCACCGCTTCACCTAATTTTTTTCGGCGCAGTTTTCTAACCATAATTTGAAAACCGTTTATTTCAACCACTTCACTTCCCTTGAGCGGCGCATTGACCTTCAGGGCAAACCAGTCAGCAAATCTCATCCGTTCCTCGTCAAGGGAAAGCACAGGCCATGTTTTTCCAACGGCTGCCGCGAAAGCGGCCATCGTCACCCCCCCTCCCATCACCCAGCCAGTTTCTCCATACGGATGAACATACGCCGGCATGCGGTCAAACTCATCTTCAATCTCTCCCACCAATTCTTCAATAATATCTTCTAACGTCACCATACCGACGATGCTGTTATCCGGACCGGAAACTAAAGCAATGTGGAGTTTTTCCGTAATCATTTGCGACAAAACCAGGGAAATGGCTGTTACCGCAGGCACAGTCTTGATGGGACGCATGATCCCTTTAATGGAAGGATCAGAAGGATTTAATTTTAACCCTGCAATAATATCTTTGAAATTAACATAACCTTCAATCGTCTGAGGATTACCTTCCTGACGGCAAACTGGAAAACGGGTATGCATGTCATTATGCGCGCGGATCAAGGCATCAGACAAACTTGAACTGAGCGGAATCATCGACACATCAGCAATCGGCAGGATAATTTCTTTTACCGTCCGCCGTGATAACTGGGCGGCAGAAAGTACAATCCTCTCCTCGTGAACGCCCAACAAACGGGATGTCCTGGCCATAGCCACCGCCGCATTTAACTCATGCAAACCTGTATTTTCATCGGAAAGATCAGCCTGAACGCTTCGCCGGTCAAGGAGCGCCATGACACGTTTAACAACCCTTTCAAGTACGATAATGATTGGGTAAGCGATAGATCCCAACACCTTCATAAATGGCGAAAAAACCAAGCAAACCTTAATTTGATGCTTAATGGCGTAGGTCTTAGGAATTAATTCAGCAAAAATAATGGTAAAGGCGCTCAAAGGAATAATTAAAAAAACCAGCGATAAGATATCAGCGGTTGATTCGGCCAAACCCCATTGCCTCTGCAACACCGGAGACAAGAATTCCCCAACACCTGCGCCGCCGGTAGCCGCGGCGATGGCGCCAGCTAATGTAATGCCCAATTGCACGACCGCCAACGACCCTTCCATGCGGTCTTTCATATACAGCGCTTCCTTGGCCCCCGCTCTTTTCATATTGACCAATGCCGAAAGACGGGCCCTTGGTATCGACGCGAGTGCCATTTCATAAGCGGCGAAAAACGCGTTTAACACCAGCATCAAAATAACGATGATAATTCCAAACCCAAAATCCATACCCTTACCTTAATAATCCCTTCAGATAATTCTCTATAGTTTCCTGAAATGCCCAATTAACAAAAGACCTATGACTGACGCAGAGGCTAATGACATGACAATCCAGAATGATAATAACGTGCCTGATTGAGGCAATGGCAAAGGCACATTCATTGAAAATAAACTGACAACAAAGGTCGGTGTCATGACACAAACAGATACGACAGTCAAACGTTTTAAACGGATGTTCAGGTTATTATTGATAATAGATGCCAACGCATCCGTCATTCCTGATAAAACATCAATATAAGAATCCGCCTGCTGGTAGCACTGACTGCTTTCAATGATCAAATCGTCTAAAAAATCATTAATATCCTGATCAAAAGATAATTTAGCTGAATGCATCTTTAACCGCTCAATCACCTTGCTGTTTGAATTAATCGCATCGAGGTAATACACCAATCCTTTGCTTAATTTGAACATATGCAGTAAATCTTTATTAGTCACCGCCTGGTTAATCTCAGCCTCGAGCTCCTCAGAAATACGGCGGATAACCTTTAAATGTTCTTCAAAATGGACAACGCTGTGGTAGATGATGCGTAAAAAAACGTCCCGGATCGAACGTACTTTGGATAAGATGCGTGTTTCCCAGTTAAAATCATCTTCACCCAGTACGACAACCAGTTGGTTTTCATATAAAAATAGGCCCACCGACATGATCTTAAACATGAAATTATCTTGGACGCAGTATTTCTTCGGTTTTTTTATAATCGCCGCTAAATGATTGGCTTCAAATTCAACCCGCCCCAGCTCGTCGGGATCAAGCGCGGAATGGAGCGTATGCTCGTCAATTTGCCACGTAGACAGCAAATCCGCCTTCTCTTTTTCGTCAGGACAGACATAAACAAAAATATTACTATTGTCATAGGTTGATTCCGTCAAGCGGTTATTAATCAATTGAAATGTTTTTATCATGGATCCCTTTGTGCAAAGATAATCGTGTTGACATCTAACTCTTGAATAGGTTCGCGCAATATCGCAAATTCACCGGGATCCTCTGGATACGCAATCCAGCATGCCGGCGCCCCGCCGTGAATGGCAGGCACACTAAATCCCTTATCATTAAACAGCTCTTTAATCTCAAAAGCAATAGTCTGGCACGGCAGGCAAATCTCGTACTTGCCTCCAACATGTATAGGATTGCGCACTTCGACCTTCATGCGCTTGGTCTCACGATCATAACCCCTGATAACTCCGCTATAACGATAGGCGGAATATTCTGAATTGCTCGTTGCATATTCTTGGCCATCAACCCCAGGATTACCGTGCAGGAACCCTTCAATAAAACCACGGTTGGACGTGGCAAAAACATCACGCATATGTTCAGGATTAAAGGGCTTGTCCGCCGCCGCATCGTCAATCGCTCCCCGATAAGCCCGGGAAATCATCGATACATAATACACGGACTTCGAACGCCCTTCCACCTTAAAAGAACAAATGCCCGCATCTCGCAGTTCGCGCAGGGAATTAATGGCGCATAAATCTTTTGAATTCATTAGATAACTGCCGTGTTCATCCTCGTCTAATTCAAATAATTGATCAGGACGCTCTGATTCTTTTACATAATACTGGTCTTTAAGAGGAACGTACTCATTGCCCTGCGATGTCTCTGTTTTATTTGGATTATCTTCCTTACAGCAAGACTCCGGCTGAATTTCACCGCTCTTATACACCTTATACTCCCAACGGCAGGAATTTGTACAGGCCCCCTGATTTGAATCACGGTTACTTAAGTAATTAGAAATTAAACAACGCCCTGAATACGCCATGCAGATAGCCCCATGCACGAACGATTCTAATTCCATATCTGGACAGGCATCATGAATATCTTTCATTTCTTTAATGCTGATCTCCCTGGATAAAATAATGCGCTTAGCGCCAATCTTCTGCCAAAACTTGACTGACGCGTAATTGATTGTATTTGACTGCACGGAAATATGCACGGTCTCCTGGGGGAAATTCTCAATCATCAGCATGATCAAACCGGGGTCGGACATGATCCACGCATCAGGCTTGGCTAATGCCAAAAGATCACTGATATATTTTACAAATGATTCAAGCTTATGACTATGCGGAAATATATTAGCCGTGACATAGACTTTCTTACCCAATCCATGCGCATAATTAATAGCCTCTGCGACCTGTGTCAGGCTTTTAAAGCCATTCTCCCGTGCGCGCAGGGAAAAACGGGGAATCCCTAAATAAACGGCGTCTGCGCCAAACGCAAAAGCGTAGCGCATTTTCTCCATGTCCCCCGCCGGCATTAATAATTCTGGAATTACCATAAGGTCAGTGTACCCGATATTGATAACAAATTGTCAAAAATAATATTAGATTAATGCAGAGGATTTCTCCGGCTTGCCCATTAGGAAGCCTTGCCCAGCAGGAACGCCAAGACTTGATAAAACGTCTAAATCCGCTTGCGTCTCAATTCCCTCAGCTATCACAGAGGCCTTACAGCTCTCAATGATCTTAAGCAGTCGTTTTAAATTATTTAACTTTCTAGTGTCCTTAGAAATATCATTAATTATCTTTTTGTCAATCTTAACAATATCCGGCTCCAATAAAATCAATGTCTCAACCGAACTACGGCCAAAGCCATAATCATCAAGCGCTATTCTAATGCCGGCTTCCTTGAGTTTCTGCACGGGCGGAATCAAATACGACGGATCTCCCAAAATTTGCTGTTCATTAATTTCAAGGCAGAAATGATACTTATCCTTTAATGCCGAGAACTCCTCTATCAATCGATCCACCGGGATCTCTGCCAGCGTCGATGGAAATATATTCATATGGACCGTCTTTATGATTGGATCTGTTTTTAGGGCTTTTAAGGATGCGCGCAGGCAGGCATAATCAACAATAGAAAGCAGGTCATTATTGCGCGCGAAAAGAAGGAACGCATCCGGAGCAGTGTAACCCTCATAATCTAAGCGCGATAACAACTCATAACCAACAATTGACATGCTCCTTAAAGCAAAAATAGGCTGAGCCACTGTAAAAAATTTATCGCCGGCAACCAAAACCTTCTTTAATTCAGCTGACACATCTTGACTGCTCGCTTCAATCTTTCCTTGAGCCCCCTGATAGGTAATCCTATTTTTTCCTTCCTGCTTGCTTAAATGAAGCGATAAATGCAGCTGCTGAAGCAGTTCATCGATAGAAATCGGCTTATCGCCTAAAGGCATGATGCCCATACTGCAAGTGGTTCTTACAATTTCCCCCGCGTTAACTTCAACAAAAAGCTGTGCAATAGCCATGCGGATCTTGTCTGCCACCATCAGCGCTTCTGCCTCGCGGCTGTCAAGAAGGATCACCATAAATTCGTCCCCGCCGATACGGGCAACATAATCTGAAACACGGACAGTCTGTTTTATGCTTTCGGCAACACCGGTCAAAATAGAATCCCCCACCCCATGGCCATAGCGGTCATTAATGCCTTTAAAATTATCCAAATCCAAAAGCAAGACTTGTACATTGATCCCCATGCGCTGGCTCATCGTCACTGTTTTAAATAAAACATCCTGCAGCCCCCGGCGATTTAACACGCCTGTCAATGGATCATGAAATGACATCGTTCGCAGTTCATCACGGGACACCATGGTCTTTTTTAAATTATCGACCATCTCATCAAATTCCCTTGATAATTCCCCTATTTCATCATGAGTCGGCATGCTGACCTTATAGTCTAGATTGCCCTTGCCAATAATAGCCACGCCCCTTTGTAGCTGATGAACTGGATCCGCAATAGATCCAGCAAAGGCTAGGGAGCTTAGGACAATGACAAACAACACGATCAATAGGATAGAAAAGAACAAATTCCTCATCCTCGTCACTGACGCAAATCCTTCTTCCTTATCGATCTTGGTCATCAGCACCCAGCCTAATGAAGGAAGATTCTGCCAAACAGCCAAGACTTTCTTCCCCCGGTAATCAATACTCTCGCTAATCTTGCTGTCGATTTGCAAGGTCATTTCTTTCTTTGTATTAAATTGTGCCGCATGGGCCAAGGGGCTAATGAATAAAAACTTGTTATTCGGCATTCTTTTAAGCAGGAGGGTTTCTCCGGTATTACCAACACCGGTGTTACTAGAAATAAAATCATAAACAGCATTCATGTCTATCACTAAAACAACATAGCCGCTAAAGAGGCCTTGAATATCATTAACGCCGGACACCATAAAAACATTGTAAGCGGAAGATTTGTCGCCAGTTAAGACTGGATCGCTAATATAACCATCCTTCAGCGCTTTAATTAACACTTCTGCGTTAAACGGATTCCGGTCTTGAAAACGTTTAATATTCATCGGATTCGCGTTAAATACAACCTTACCTTTTCTATCTAAGAGCATAATATCCGCATATTGATGAGAGCGCATGAAAGCAGAGATCTGGTCATTTAACCGGCCCAAGGCTTTAAGATATGCGAAATTGTACCTGTCTTTATCGAACTGTTCCAGCGTCGGAAGATTGATCTTAATATCCAGAAATCCTTGAACAGCCTTCATGTCTTCTTTTTTAGAGACAAAATACATCTCCAATCGATCCTTCTTAAGCGTTGATATGGCGCTTAAACGCTCATAAATTTCTTCCATTAAATCTTTCTGGGCATTAAAGAAAAAAATATTAGCGACAATAACGAGGGGAATTATCGCGAGGGAAAGCAGTAAAAGGGTCAACTTTGTACGGATGCGCATAGACAGCAAAGTATGGCATATATCAAGGAAAACGGCAAGAACGAAGAAAGGCTAGAACTTCCTTGCCCTGACTGCCGCGTCAGACCAGTCATATTGAGTTTCCATCAGGAAAACTGTCTGGATAAATGCCAAATGTGAGTAGCCTTGGGGAAAGTTTCCCGTCAACCTCCCGCTTACTGGATCAACGTCCTCAGAAAAAAGCCCCAGCACATTGGCATGAGCCATGATATTCTCAAGCATTTGCCGCGCTTGCTCTTCATCCCCGATCAAATATAACGCATTGATCATCCAGAATGTGCAGACAATAAATGCATTCTCCGGTTTTCCAAATTCATCTGCTTCTTTATAACGGAAAACAAACCCATTCTGAATTAGATCTTTTTGTATGCTCCTGACTGTACTAACCATGCGCGGGTCTTTTTTATCCAAAAATCCGTAATGCAACATGAGCAGGCTTGATGCATCTCATTCTCTGGCTCCATAAAACATCACAACACTTTGCAGCTTTTCATCCCACCCGTTCTTGAGAATATCTGCTTTAATTTCTTCAGCCGTTCTTAAAAACCCCTTCGCATGATCGGGCTTATTAATAAAACTAGCTATTTTAGCCGCCCGATCCATCGCAACCCAATTCATTAATTTAGAATGTACAAAATGCCTTGGCTGGCCCCTTCGTTCCCAAATGCCGCAATCAGCCTCGTTCCAAACAACAGCCGCTTTATTCGCCAACGACCTTACGACAGTCCAGACTTCCTCATCTATTCTGCTAATCCCATGCGGATTAACGATAAAAGACGTGTATATCGTTTCAATAAGCTGACCATAAATATCATTTTGCTTTTGGCGGTAGGCATCATTACCAATCCTGACAGGCTTTGATCCCTCATACCCATCTAAATGCTTAAGCTCTTTCTCCTCTAAATCCTGCTCACCGTTAATCCCGTACATAACCGCGATATTATCGTTCTTTAACAACATTCTGTTTAAAATAAAATTAATATACCGTGCGGCAGAATGCTCATGCCCCATCCGCGCGTAAAGATCAATAATCATCGACGCGTCCCTGATCCAGCAATAACGGTAATCCCAATTGCGGTCTTTGCCGATTATTTCTGGTAATGATGTTGTCGGAGCGGCAATGACCGCGCCGGTTCGTTGGTACATCAGAAGTTTCAACGTAATAACTGAACGGATTACCATCTCTTTGTAACGCTCCGGGAGCTTAGTGCGAAAGATCCAATGCATCCAATAACTTTTAGTACGTTCGTATTCAACAAATATTCTCTCCAGCGTCACTGGATCAAGCTTTTCATGATAAGACAACAAAAAATAAGACGACTCCTTAAGCTCAATTTCATTACCCTTGATGATATCCTCGAGGCCAAGATTGGAATACAAATAATAACTGTTATATTCACCCTGCATTGACGCGGCCTTGATATATTCTCCTCTGTTGCTGATATCAGCGCCGCTTAAGCCATAATTAGGCCGCGGACAGAACTCAACGCGTAATTTCGGATTGCCTTTTATCAAATGGATATTCCGATGGATCTCTGAGGGACAATAAACGTCGGAATTATAAACGGTAAACCGCGGCATATAATCCCTGACTTCAAAGATCCCTTCCTTGGTCGTAAATACGGTCTTTAGAATGGGCGTATGGTAAACATACGATTGGGTAACACTGACAGGATTCACGGCTGAAATCTTAAAATATCCCCCCTTATTCCTGTCTAGAATACAGCCTAAAACAGAAGGAGAATCAAAAAATGGCAGGCAAAGCCATTCAATAGAACAGTCCGCCGAAACTAACGCGGCGCTGGTACAATTGCCTATGATGCCATAATCATAATTCGTCATACGCGTCATTCCTATTTGTTAATCTTAAGCTTGGCAAACTCTGCCAAAATACTGGTTACATCTTCACTGCTTTTAACAAAATACATGGCCTTGCTTTCTTCCTGCCCAACCTTGATCGTCATATGAGGCTCTTTTAAGACTGAGAACGCATCTTCATCAGTCTTGTCATCACCTATCATAACAGCGATTGGGCTGTCATTAAGGATTTTGCAGTACTCATCTATTATCCAGGACACTGCATGGCCTTTATTCCATTTTAAAGGGGGCTTTAACTCAATGACTTTCTTGCCGTATTCCAGTATTAGTTCACCTTTTAATATATATGGTTTAACGATATTCTCGATCAGATTTCTTACAGCGTCTTCAGAAACATGATTGACTTGACGGTAATGAATGCTCATGACGCAACCTTTATCTTCAATGATAGCTCCTGTTAACAGCCCCAGCATCTTTTGTACTTCTTTCTTTACGAAGGATAAAACATTGCGGCTGGCAGTCAAATCGAAATGATTAAATGACATACCCGGGACTTCAACTTCAAGCCCATGGTTTCCTACATAACCTATGCCTTTGATATTGACCAAAGATTTGACATCCGTTATGGATCTTCCGCTAATAACCACGAGTTTACAAAATGGATTGCTGGCCAGATCAACCAACAAATCCCTTGTCTTTGACGGCAAATAGGCATCCTCTGGACGACCTACAATGGGTGTCAGCGTACCGTCGTAATCAAGAAAAAGAATAAAAAAATTAGCTTTCAAGATTTGAGGAAGCAACGGCATGGTCTCATAAAAGTTTTTCATCACCAATATCCTTTTTAAATAAGCAAAGCCATTCTTTCATGCTTCATTCCTGATTTGGGTTAACTGCCCCACTAACTCTCCTGCCCATCGATAAATATTATTCTCCTTAACATTAGCCCTCATCCGCTTCATTCTTTCTTTTTGCTCCTCAACGGGCATTTCCAAGGCGCTCTTTAAAGCCTGCGCCGTCTGATTAATATCATAAGGATTGATAATTAAGGCATCTTTTAATTCACGCGCGGCACCGGTAAATTGGCTTAGGACTAATACTCCTTGGTCATCTTCCCGTGATGAAATATATTCCTTAGCCACCAAATTCATCCCGTCATGCAGAGATGTCACCAAACAAACATCAGCAGCCCAATAGAACGGCATTATATCCTGATGGCTATGATGTTTCATCAATAACAAAATAGGCTGCCATGTCTTCGTTTTAAATTTAATATTAATACGGTCAGTTTCCTTAATAATTTCATCAATAAATTCTTTATACTTTGGAATCATTGTCCGGCTCGGAGCCCCTAATTCAACAAAAGTAAATCTGCCCCGAAAAACAGGATGACAATCTAACAAATGCTCAATAGCGCGAAAACGCTCTAGAATTCCTTTTGTATAATCAAGACGGTCTACCCCAACGCCCATCCATTGGGCCTGAATGCCATACGGTTTTAGCAAGTCCTCTTTGGAAAGTTTTACTGCCGCAGGTGCTGATTCTGCTCCATTCGCTCCAATACTGATTGGAAATGGCTTAATCCACGTCGTATGGTTCTCGCGGTTAACCGTGAAATTCTCATAATCAATGCGAGACTCAAGAAACCGGTCAACTGATTCAATAAAATTATTACAATGAAATTGAGTATGAAATCCAATTAAATCCGCACCTAGCATGCCCTGTAAAATCTCTTTACGCCAAGGGCATATGCCAAAAGATTCCGGATTCGGCCATGGTATATGCCAAAAAATCGCTACCCGGGCATCTGGTCTTTTAGATTTAATCATATATGGCAACAACGCAAAATGATAATCCTGGATTAAAATATACGGATTAAGGATATCCTTAATCTCTTCAAAAACAGCATCCGCGAATTTATTATTTACACGGCTATACTCCCTCCAATCATCATTTCTAAAGATCGGACGGGTATGCGCGATATGGCATAAAGGCCACAAACCTTCATTTGAGAAACCTGAATAAAACCCTTCTTCCTCTTCCTGCGTGACCCACACCCTTCTCAATGTATAAGTTGGCTCCTGGGGAGGAACCCTGATTTTATGATGACGGTCTACAGTTTCCTTATCGGCATTTCCACTGCCTTGGGCAATCCACGTACCTCCGCACGCATTTAAAACAGGCTCAAGTGCAGTGACTAAACCGCTGGCAGGTACAATACATTTGATCATCTTCCCGTCGTAGATATGCATGTATGGTTCCCTGTTAGAGACAGCAAATAACGGCCTGTCTTCCAACTTTAGCCGGATAAATTCTTTTAATCTCTCAGGAGTCCATCGTGATTCTGAAGAGTACCGAAGTCTTGCCTCCTCTTCAGCAGCAAATCTGGCCATTTCTAAGCTTTTGGCCATCTGCGTTATCTCTGCGGCCAAAGGACCAAGGAGGATTTGTCCCTTCGCATCTAACGTTCCTGCCGATTCTCCCTTGCGTATCCTTCTAATCCAATCTGTTGCTTTTCTGATGGGCAGCATAACATATAAATATATGACGAAAAAAGTTGCCAATGTAATCAGCATCGACTGGATCGACGCTCTCCAGAAAGTATTTATCCAATGCCTTGTGATTCGATCATGAATATATCCAGCGTCAAAGAATAATGAAAGAACAAACCTAACCTTATCTTCAATTAAGATGGGCGCCGCAAAAATATAAATCGCATCCTTACCAAATAATACATACCGATCATGCTCTGACGCTAATCGTTCTACTTCCTGGATGCTTAGTGCGGCAATGCCCGCCTGATCTTCTAACCTTGAACGAAAATCTTTCGAAACTACGATTAGATTTTCACGGATATCATGGATGGAAACCCCTACCAACCGTTCCCGGTTTGAAAACCGGTCAGCGATCCGTTGGAGTTGATGCGTATTATCGGAGGATAAACTCGGCTCCACTGACATTTTCAGGCTATCGGCAATAATGCTTGCCCGTTTTTCAAGCTCATACTTAAGCCTGGCTTCTTCCTGACGGACTTGCCAGAATGAAAAACAAAAAGCAACAGTAATAACGATTGCCACTAACAAAACTATTAAACGTAAGGTTATTTTCATTTAGCTCCTACACCAATAAGGATAAAATAAAAAAAAAGCCGTCATCTGATTTTTTAATCAAATGGCGGCCCGACCATCTAGA
>CAZCHB010000049.1:0-11648 GCA_964498235.1 uncultured Planctomycetales bacterium | reverse complement strand
CGGGGAAATCATCCTTAGCTTTTGATACGATTTATGCTGAAGGTCAGCGCCGTTATGTGGAAAGCCTTTCAGCCTATGCCCGCCAGTTCTTAGACCAGATGCAAAAGCCTCAGGTGGAGCACATCGAGGGATTGTCGCCGACTATTTCCATTGAGCAAAAAACAGTCAGCCGTAATCCGCGTTCGACGGTTGCCACGCAGACGGAGATTTATGATTACCTGCGTTTATTGTTTGCCCGTATCGGTGAACCCCATTGTTATTCCTGCGGTAAAAAGATTGAACAGCAAAGCGCCCAGCAAATCGTTGACAGCATTTTAAAAGAAACAGCAGGGACAAAGATTAATATTTTGGCCCCGATCATCCGCGGCCGTAAAGGCGAGTACCGCGGTATCGGTGCTCAGGTCGCTAAATCGGGTTTTGCCCGCCTGCGCGTCAATGGGAAAATTTTTGAAACATCAGATGATATAAAACTTGATAAATATAAGATCCATCATATCGAAGCAGTGGTTGACCGTTTAAGTATCCGATCTGATATCCGCAAACGATTGTTTGATTCAGTAGAGACAGCGTTAAAGATCGGTGAAGGCATTGTCGTGGCGGATTTTAATGGCACAAAGCCGGATCAAACCTATAGTGAGAAATATGCCTGCGTTGACTGCGGCACAAGTTTAAGTGAGATTGAGCCGCGGATATTTTCTTTTAATTCACCCTATGGGGCTTGCCCTGAATGTAATGGCTTAGGGACGAAGATGGAGATAGACCCTCAGGCCTTGGTGCCCGATGAGACTAAGCCTTGGTCAGCGGCGATTGTTCCCTGGAAGAAAGGCCAAGGCGGATACATGATGTATTACCGCGCTGTCCTTCGGGAAATCTCAAACATCTATAAGATTGATCCCCGCCTCCCTTTCAAGGAATTGGATAAGAAATTTAAAGCTGTTATTTTTTATGGGTCAAATGATGAAATTTGGGGCCGTCAATTTGAAGGTGTGGTCAAGTACCTAGAACGTTTGTTTAATGAAACTGATAGTGATTGGCTGAAGGAAGAAATAGCGGCCTATATGTCAGAATCGGCCTGTCCTTTGTGCCAGGGAAAAAGGCTTAAAAAAGAGTCGATGGCTGTCACGGTTGGGGATAAGAATATTACGCAGGTGACACAATTTTCCATAAAGGAAGCAAAACAGTATTTTAACCGTTTAATGCTGCCTAAAGATAAAAAAACGATCAGCGAAGAAATTTTAAAAGAAATCAACCGCCGTTTGGATTTTTGTATTAATGTCGGCTTAGATTACTTAACGCTTGATCGGCGTTCTGCCACGCTTTCAGGCGGTGAGGCAGAGCGTATCCGTTTAGCTACTCAGGTAGGTTCAGGATTGGTCGGGGTTATTTATGTGCTGGATGAACCAAGTATTGGATTGCATCAGAAGGATAACGACCGTCTATTATCAACCCTGCACGCGTTGCGTGATTTGGGCAATACCTTGATTGTTGTTGAGCATGATGAAGAGACAATCCGTCGCGCAGATTATGTGATTGATCTAGGGCCCGGGGCAGGAGAACATGGCGGCGATGTATTATACGCGGGTAAGGTTGAAGGGATCTTAAAATGTAAAAAATCAATCACCGGCCAGTATTTAAGCGGTGATTACCGCATTGCAACGCCTAAATCACGCCGCAGCGCTGTTGCAAATAAGTATTTAAAGATAATCGGTGCGAAGGAACATAATTTGAAGGATGTTGATATTGCAATACCGTTGGGGACCTTTGTGTGTGTTAGCGGCGTATCCGGATCAGGGAAATCAACCTTGGTCGAAGATATCCTCTATAAAGCCTTGGCTAATAAGATTAACGGTTCGAAAGAAAAACCGGGTGCCCATAAGAAGATCGACGGTATCGCCCATATTGATAAAGTGATCGTCGTTGACCAATCGCCAATCGGCCGCACCCCGCGTTCAAATCCGGCAACGTATACGGGTGTTTTTAGTGATATCCGGGATATTTTTGCCCAATTACCTGAATCAAAAATGCGCGGCTATAAGCCCGGACGTTTCAGTTTTAACGTTAAAGGCGGACGTTGTGAAGCGTGTGGCGGCGACGGCATCAAGAAAATTGAAATGCATTTCTTGCCGGATGTCTATGTGGAATGTGAGGTTTGCCATGGCAAACGGTTTACCGACCAAACATTGGAAGTGCAGTTTAAAGGAAAGAATATTGCTGAAGTCTTAAATTTATCTGTTGAGGAAGCATTGAGTGTTTTTGGTGATATCCCGCGCATCAAGATTGTGCTTCAAACTTTATTTGATGTGGGTTTAGGGTATATCCGTCTAGGACAGCCAGCCACAACCCTTTCAGGCGGAGAAGCTCAGCGGGTCAAGCTTGCCAGTGAATTATGTAAAACCGCGACGGGACAGACATTTTATATTCTCGATGAACCGACAACCGGCCTGCATTTTGCTGACGTTGATAAGCTACTGCAAGTGCTGCATCGCTTAGTTGATCGAGGTAATACGGTTTTAGTTATCGAGCATAATCTGGATGTCATCAAATCATCTGATTACATTATCGACTTAGGCCCTGATGGCGGTGACCGCGGGGGAGATCTAGTTGCGGTTGGAACCCCTGAAGAAATCATTAGTCATCCAACATCGCATACGGGTAAATATTTGAAGGAGTTTATGGCAAAATGAAGTTAAAAACATTCATTCCTTTAGTCGCGTCCGCAGTTTTTTTATTGTCGCCTATTTCTTTGCGCGCACAAGGTGATGAAGATGAACTGTATACAACGGCCCAGAGGGCTTTCAATGACGGTTTTCATGATGTCGCAGTTAAATATTTAGAAGAATTTCTTCCTAAATATCCACAAAGCAGCAGGATTGCTCAAGCGAAATTATTATTGGGCCAATGTTATTATTTAAAAAATAACTTTACTAAGGCCTTGGATTTCTTTAAAGAAATATCTTCTTTAAGAGAGGATAAGGATGCTCTGCTTTTTTGGATGGGGGAAACATATTTAAAATTGGCCGATTATGATAAAGCACGGCAATCGTACTCGCAGTTGCTTGATGAGTATCCTTCATCGGTTTTTGCGCCACAAGCCCTGTACTCAAAAGGATGGTCATATTTTGACCAAAAGGCTTTTCCTCAATCAAAGGTAATTTTTGACCAATTGCTTGAGCGTTTTCCAAAGCACCAATTAGCTGAGGACGCTTCCTTGAAAAGTGCCCAAGGGGTATATAATGGAGGTGATTATGCATTGGCGGCAGTTTTATTTGAGCAGTATTTGATGCGCTATCCGCAGTCAGTGCCCGCGGGAGATGTTTATTTAAATATCGCCGATTCTTATTATTATATGGATGATTTTAATCAAGCCTTGTTAGCATACGATAAGGCAATTAAATTAAATCAAGATTTGATATTGGCTCAAACGGCGTTCATAGGAAAAATTTGGACATTGATTAAGAAAAAATCGTATGACCAAGCGGAAAAGATAATCAAGGATTCTATAGAGTTTTCCAAGCAAAAAAATTTAAATACGGAAGAGTTGTATTTAGTGGTTGGACAGCTGATGTTTGAAAAAGGGGATTTAAGTGCGGCGGTGAATGCTTATAGTGATTTTATCAGGAATTTTCCTGCCGGAGGACGTCGATTGGAAGCGTATTTAGGTCGGGGAAATGTTTATTACCTGCAAAAGAAATATGCTGACGCGGTGAATGATTTTAAATTTGTTATTAATCACGCCCAGATAAATGCCGGCAAGGAATTAGTCCAAAAGGCCGCGCTTGGTTTAGGATGGGCAAGCATCAAGAATAATCAGATTGAAGAAGGGGTTAAAAGTTTTCTTGATGTTATTGCTAATGCTTCTTCTGATGATTCAAAAGCCAGTGTCATGCTGCAGTTAGCGGATGCTTATCAAGATGCTGAGAGATTTAACGAGGCTGTTGGTGCCTATGATGAAATTGTCTTGAAGTATCCGGGAATTGTCTTGGCGGATTACTTGCAGTATCGTAAAGCGATTGCATTGCTTAAATCAGACCAGATTGAGGGGGCTATCAATGCGTTTGCCTTTTTAAAAAACAATTTTCCTGACAGTAAGTATTTGGAAGATATTGGTTATTATTTAGGTGTCCTTGAATTTAAAAAAGGGAATTGGAGCGCTGCGGCTGGGTATATGGAGGAATTCTTGAAATCGTTAACCCGTCCTAGTGATTTTGCACCGGAGGCAAATTATATTTTAGCTTTATCCATGTTGAATTTGAAACAGCCGGATGAGGCGCTTAAAATATTCCAAAAGATCCTGCGTTTGTATCCTGATGAGGAAACAGTGGCGAAGAATGCTGACATAGGCATTGCCAAGTGCCAATTTGAAACAGGACAAGTTAAGGAAGCTGTGAAGAGGTTCAAATTAATTGTTTATAAGTATCCTAAAAGTGACGTGGAACAGGAAGCTTTGCTTTGGCTGGCCCAAAATGCGATGAAAAATGCCCAATATGACGAGGCGATTGATTTTTATAACCAGATTATTGAACGTTTTCCGCTGGATGCGCGTATTGATCAAGTTCATTATGAGTTAGGGCAAGCTTATGAATTACAAGGGGCTTCTGAACAGGCCTTATCTCAATACAAAAAGGTCGGTTCTGCGGATGCTGTCTTGGTCTCAAAAGTTAAACTTGCGATCGCTGGAATTTTCTCCAAGGAGTTTGACCCGCAGAAAGCTATTGAGGCTTATGAGAATATTGCGCAGACCAATCCAGAATATGCCCGTGATGCGTATTTAAAAATGAGTCAATTATATCGTAATTCGCTTAATTACGATGCTGAGGTTGGATTGTATGAAAAAGCGATTAAGGCAGATCAAGGTAAGTCAGGTGTGACCACGGCTGAGCTTTATTTTAATTTGGGAGATGTTTCAGAATTGAATAACCGTATGGAAGAAGCGGTTGATTATTACCTAAAGATTCCAGCCCAGTTTCCTGATCAGGTTGCATGGGTCGTTAAGGCGTATTTGCGCGTCGCTAAGATTTTTGAAGATAGTAAGGATTGGGAAGGCGCTAGGGTCACGTATCAGAAAATTATTCAATTAAAGACGGATGAATCAAAATACGCCCAAGAACGTTTAGATCTGATGAAAAAGAAATAACAAAGGAGTTATCATGACAGTTACCGTTTTTAACGCATGGCAGATATTCCTTAAAGGCGGCCCGATGATGTGGCCAATCCTGATTTTGTCTATTGCGGCGGTGGCCATCGGGATTAACCGGCTTGTCTTTTTAAGGAATATTGATCGAGGACTAAGGACGGATAAACAATTGTTCTTAGAATCATTACGCCAAGGCCGTTTGAAAGAAACGCTTCGTTTATGTGAAGAAAGGGCAAGTTTTTTAGGGGCAATGGTAAAGGCGGGAATTCTAAGATTTGGTGCGCCGCGCGAATTAATTAAAGGCGCGATGGATGAGCAGGCTGGTCTTTATTCGGCAAGGCTAAGGGAATATGTTGATATTTTATCACTCATTATTAACACAGCGCCATTGATGGGATTATTAGGAACCGTTAATGCGATGGCTGTTGTTTTTCACGCCGTTCAAATTCGTTCAAATGTATTAAATCCGTTGACTGCGGGAGAACTAGCGACGGGTATCTGGCAGGCTTTGCTGACGACATCCGCGGGTTTAGTCGTGGGTATTATCAGTTACGCCGTTTATGGTTTTTGTGTCCTTCGTATCAATGCTGTTATTCTTGATCTTGAATATACGTCGCTTGAAATGGCCAATATGCTTTCTCAATTATCAGAATTAAAGAATGTGGGTATGGAAAATGGCAATGAATCGTAATTCTCTGCTTAGCCTCATGCCGCCGATTCAGCCTGCGTTGGGGATAGCTTTCTTAAATTTTATTTTTTTAACGATTATGCTTATCGTGTTCTTTTCGTTTTTCGCCAATCCGTCTGGATTTGAGATTAAAATGCCTTCCGCTAACGAAGCAAACGGCATTGAGGATGTCCGGATTATTGTACGAATTACCGGCGAGAATGTATTATACCTAAACGATAAGGTCGTGACGATTAATGACCTAAAACGTGCTTTTGCCAAAACTGACCAGCGGCATACATTTGTATATCTGCGCGTTGACCGAAGAGCTTCGATGGGCCGCTTGGCAGATGTGTGGGATGTATGTAAAGGTCTACAGGGGGGAAAGGTACAGATTATTGCCTATTAACTATGAATATCATTAAATCAGTTTTAGCGGCGGTATTTATTCATCTCCTCGCATTCAGCTTAATCTGGGTAGGTTTTCCCGTTTTAATTCCCGGTAAACGGGTGCAATTTTATTATACATACCTTGATATTGCTTCAGATGGTTTGATAAATGATACAGTTTTAAATAGGGGAGAGCGCAGCTCAGTCATTATAAAATCCACGGATGCAGGTCTTTTTAAACCATGGATTAAGGCTAGGAATATAGAAAAACCAAGAAGGTAGCGTGTATGTTTATATGGGATTTTAACGTGATTTTTGCCATATTCCTTATTGTGTTTATAGGGCTTGTTATTGGATGGGGAATATTTTATACTCTAGGTAGAGATAAGGTTTCCAGGGGAGTTTTAATGGAGCCGTATTTCAAGCAGTGCCTGTATTGCGGTCATACGTATTTGGATTATTTAAAACATGATCCCAGCCGTTGTCCACGGTGCAAGAGTTATCATGATTGAGGATCGGAATATGAAGAATAACGAGTCAGGGATGGTTTTAGTCACGGTTACCTTGGTTATTATAACGATGTCGATCTTTGTTATTTCGTTTTTAAGTCAAAATTTATCTCAGTCGACAGCTACCCAAGCACAAGTTGATGATGTCATAGCCCAAGAGTATGCCGCTGGCCTTGCGGCAAAGAATTATTCTGATTTAGCGCAGGGTTTTGCGATGGATGCATCGTCTTCTCAATCAATGGCATCAACGCTAACAGGTCAGAATTCCTCCAAGAATTTTACAGCAACATCAGTGATGAGTGGTACAGAAATTACGATAACAACCGCGCACTAACCTCGACCTAAAAATAAGTTAATTTTATCTCAATTTCATTGACAAAAGTAAGGCCGTGCTGTCTAATGAAAATATGGCAGGAAGTAAACTTTTAGGTATATTTTGGGGCGATAGGAAGTTTTATATTGTTGAAACTGTCGATAATTCGTCTGTGCGGGCGATTCCTCTTTCTTTATTTTCCGAGGAGCATGGGGATTCGGTTGTTTCAGACGATCTTCACCTTACTGCTTTTTTACAAAAAAATTTTCGGGATGCCAGGATAACCGCTACCCAAGCAAATCTTTCGATTCCTGCCAGTGAAACAATCATCCGTTCTTTTGTCATCCCTGTGATGAATTTTAATGAAATTGGATCCGCTGTTGAATTTGAGGCCAAAAAGTACATACCGTTTAGCATAAAAGACCTAGCCTTTGAATTTTATTCTCTCCCGATTACTGAAAATGGCGTTAAAAAATTGCGTATTATTTTTGTTGCTGTCAGGAAAGACTTTTTAGACAGATGTTCCCGCGTATTGTCTTCTGCTGGTTTGACGGTCGCTTTTAGTGAGCCTGCGCCGATGAGCGTGGCCCGCGCGCTGCAGTCGAAGAAAATCATCCCCAAAGATCAGAATATAGCCATCCTTCATGTCGGCATTAAAACGGCCAGTATTTCATTTTTACATGAAGGTATTGTGTTTTTTATTCGTGAGTTTCCTTTGGTGGTTTCTGGAGCAGAATCTGCTGAAGAAGATAAAGAGGGTGTTTTAAAAAACAGACTTCTTAATGAAGTGCATAATTCCATTGATTTTTTTAGCCGTCAATTTACGCAGAAACCTGTGGCGCAAATGGTTGTTTTATCAAGCGGTTCGTCGAATCCCTATGACCTTTGGTTGAAGGAAGATCTAAATATACCAGTCAAAATGGTTGAACCTAAGGTCATTGTTAACGATGAGACAATTTTCGATGAAGCTTTGGGTACGGTCAGCGCCTTTGGTGTTGCGTTAGGAAATAAATTTAAATCCAAGGCTGATTTTAATTTATCCAAGAAAACAACTAAGGCATCGAATACTTCGTTGACATCGTTTTCTTTTAATCTTGGGGATTACATTAATACCCTAAAAACCGGTGGGATTTGCGGCGTTGTTTTATTAACATTATTTGCGCTCTCACAATTCTTTTTATTAAAAGCTAAAGGCGAGTTGGATGCGTTGAAAGAAATGCAGGGAAGCTATGCTGACATGGCAACGGATGATATTGAAAGTAAGACGGATAGGGCGATAACCAGGGTCGTGAAGCTTAAGAAAATCCCATTAAAAAGTTCATTTACGGATATGATTTCCTATATGACTGCTTTATTGCCAAATGGTTTTTGGCTGGATTCTTTTAATTTGGTGGAAAGGCCGGTGGTAGTTCCGGTTAACAATGAAGAAAAGGCAAGTGCTGTTGCAGAAAAACGCAATTATGAAATGAATTTAACTGGGAAAGTATTTATGGAAGATGCAAATTCCCAAGTCCGTGCCGTTAACGATTTTTTGACCAAGGTCAAGAAAGATGAGTATCTGGCCAAATTCTTCACCAAATTTAATTTAGGGGCAATTAATAAGGAGCAGGTTCAGGGAAAATCGGTTGTTTCATTCTCGTTGACCTGCGCGTCACAATGAAGATGGATGATTTAAAAAATTTTGATTTTAAGAATATCGACCTAAGCAAGGTGGATATTAATAGTTTAAGCACACAGTTTTTTGCAAAAAAGGACGTTTTGGGGCAAATGATTGTTATTGTTATTTCTGTTTTTTGCCTTATTAGCGTATGGGGATCGCATCAATCTCAAGTGACGGAGAATCAACAGGCTGTTGAGGATCTTAATAAAAAACTTAACGCGATAAAAGGATATGAAGTAGCCATTGAAAAATCAAAGAGTTTTATGGAGACACTGCCTAAAGAAATTGATGAGGATCAAATTTCAACACAGATAGCTGATTATGCTCTCCCCCATAACATTGATATTTCTTCTTTTTCTCCCGGTACCCGCGTATCACAGGGTCTTAGCGAGTTGATATCGTTACAAATTACTGCCGCAGGAAAAACATATAATGACTTGCTTTATTTTCTTCAAGCTATTGAAAGTTCCCCGTATGCGTTCAGGGTGGAGTCCTGTTCGATTATGCCTGATCGGTTAACAGACGGGGTTACGGCGGACATTAGAATTTCCTACGTGAAATTAAAAAAATGAGAATAATTGTTTTTATTACGGTGCTATTTATTTCTTTTACGTTATATGCCGAAGAACAAGCTCAGCATGTATTGCCGGATATTGCTGCGTTGAGAAACCCTTTTATTTCCCCAATCCCTAAACCTAAAATAATCGAACCAGTTGTTGCGCCGATTACAAATAAACCTGATAATACGCCTGGTGGTTCTGGCGGGCTAAATCCAGTTAGTAATCCTAAACCATCGCCATCAGGGACGGTTTCGCCAATGAATGAGCCAAAGCCGGTCTTGCCCAAGATGAATGTGCAGGGCTTAGTGTGGCGTACGGAAAAGCCGTTGACGATTATTGATGGTAGTGTGCTTGGCATCAATGATCCGATTAAGTCTGTTAAAGGGGCGAAGGTTTCATCAATCACTAAGGATTCAGTAGGTGTTCTATATATGGGGGAGACGTTCCATGTCAAAATGGATGATTAAAATAGTATTGATTGTATTTGTCATGCTAATAGCTAACCGCGTATCGACGGCTCAGGTGGTTGATGAAGATTTGCATTTTATGGACGCGCAGGCGTCTTCTCAGAAGATCTCCATGGATTTCAAAGAGGCCACGTTGATTGATGTGTTGAAAATCTTTTCTAAGAAATCAGGGATGAATTTTATTGCCGCTCCAGACGTTGCCGAGAAAAAAATTAATTTATTTCTTGATAATATTCCTTTGGATGAAGCATTAAAACAAATTTTTAAATCGTATGATTTAGAATATGACAATGAAGACGGCAGTAATGTATATTATGTGCGTACTAGAAAAGCGGATAAAGATGCTGTTATTACGCGTGCCTATCAACTGAAAAACGCCTCTGTTTCTACGTCAAAGATTAATTCTGCGGCAGGAATCTCGTCAGGAGGGTTATTGACCGCCGTTAAAGCTGTGTTAAGTAAGGATGGGGTGGCCGCTGAAGATGGAAGGACGAATAGCTTGATTGTTACGGATAAGACAAGTAAGTTTTCGCTTATTGAGGAAACAATTGCTAGGCTGGATATCCCTGTTCCGCAGATTTTGATTGAAGTAGAAATGCTGGATATTTCAAAAGGGACATCTCAGAAAATGGGGGTAAAATGGGGCGATTCGATATTTAGGTTTACCGGAGCATCTAAGTATTCCCTTTTGCCCTTTGATCAAACGTCTATTTTGGAGGATGGTAAGTCGACCTTGGTTCCCTCTACAGGAAGCAGTTCTTCTAGCAGTAGTTCTTCATCGTCAAGCAGTAGCGGCAGTTCTACCAGTAGTCCCTATACTGTTTCTACGTCGGGAGGTAATTTAGACTTTTCAGGAATGACGGCATTGGTGCAGTTTTTAAAATCTCAAACTGATACCCGTAGTTTAGCTCGCCCGCGGATATTAACGCTTAATAACCAGACGGCAGAGATTAAGATATCTACTAATGAGTCCGTAGGGCTTAATTCGGTGACAACAACCGGATCTTCTTCTACGACAACGGAGAGTGTCGAACGGGTTCAAACGGGTGTCTTTTTGACTGTGACTCCGCAGGCTAATCTATTAACCGATGAAATTTTAATGTCTATTCATCCTTATGTGATCCAAGCAAAGGATGGATTTGTGTCAAATGCCCGGGTTTTTAAAGATCCTGAAGAGCGCGGGACTCAATCCTTGCTTAGAGTTAAAAATGGTGCGACGGTGATTATGGGAGGGTTGCTGCGTAAGGATGATTCAAATACCGTCACCAAGGTTCCTTTGCTGGGCGATATCCCATTTTTAGGCGGAGCCTTTCGCCATAAGCAAAAGGTCAGCACGGACAGGGAGTTGATTATTTTTCTTACCCCGCACATTATCACGGCTGATAATAAGGACAGGCTGGTCATTAAAAATAATGGGACGGTCAGGGAATGGGGTGAAGACAACAGCGCGCGTGATGAAGAAATAGATAAACATTTATCGTCGATGGAAGAAAAAAGGTTTTAAATTATGCCGCGTTTGCGTTTAGGTGAAATTTTAATCCGTCAGGGTTTAGTCACTGAGAAACAGCTTCAGGAAGCTATTAACGCCCAGAAGACCCAAAAAGGGCGTATTGGTGAAATCCTGATTAAAATGGGGATGATCAAGGAAGAAGATTTAGCAGCCGCCCTTGGCACGCAGTTGATGATACCCTATGCGTCGTATGTTTCTGGGCTGTTAAAGCCTAAGCGTGACCATTTTCTGGATAAATTAATCCCGCATGAGTTTGCCCTTAAAAGCGTTATTTTGCCCCTATCACGTTCAGAAAATTTATTAACCTGCGCTGTCTTTGATCCTCTAGATCTGGTTTTGTTGGAAAATTTGAAAATAATGACTAATTGCGAGTTAAATTTAGTCATTTCTACCAAGTCCGATATTATTAAGGCTATAAACGAGTTTTATTTATATGAT
>CAZCHB010000048.1:939-11732 GCA_964498235.1 uncultured Planctomycetales bacterium | reverse complement strand
GAGAATTTGATCAGGACGGACACCAAATTTAGCCACAATATCTTCAGCGCCCAAGAATTTCTCTTGACGAGCACTATAAATCGATATGTTGGGGGCAATCAATTGCCCCATATCCTTATCCTCAGTTACTATGACCACCTTTGATTCACTCCCTGCAAATTTTGCCGACAGGGCAGCCATCACATCATCCGCCTCATACCCTTCCAATTCAATAATAGGAATATTATACGCCTTGATCACATCACGGATAATCTTGACCTGGCTGATTAAATCATCAGGCATCGCCTGACGCTGGATTTTATACTCAGCAAACTTTGCTTGACGATGGGTCTTTTTACCCACATCAAAACAGGCGGCGATATGGGTTGGTTTTAAATCAACTAAGAGTTTACGTAAAATATTGCAAAAACCGAAGACCGCATTTGTGGCCAGTCCCTTTGAATTTGTTAAACCTTTGACCGCGTAGTAGGCCCGGTAACAGAGGCCATACGCGTCGATAAGAAAAATCTTTCTGGAGCTTTGACTCATGATGGTAAAAGTAAGGATTTTTCAAGCAATGCTTTTAGCACAGCCGGCTTATCCGCCAAGGCGTTAAACCATACCGCCCCAACAAGAGCGTCATTTAACAAATAAACCTTTTTGTAAATATTTGATGGGCCGTCAAACTGCATCTTTTCACGGCCGCCTTCTAACAAACGCACAAACCCGCCGCAAAAACCATCGACCACCTTCGTGCCGAAATCACGCAACAATACCGGGGGTTCAAAAACCTTACTGCCTAAGGTCATCATATTTGCCGCCGCGCATGTCCCTTGGGCAATGGACTCCTGGTGCAAAAGATCATATGCACCCAGCGCACAATCACAGGCAAAAATATTTTCTGCTAAGGTGTTAAAAAATTCACCAACTACAATTTGATCCTCTTCCAATAAACCCGACTCCGATAAAACCCGTACATCTGGCTGAATCTGATCAAACAAAACCATTTCCGCGGCAATCACCTTGCCTGACTTTAATTTAACCGCCTTCACTTCGGCGTCACCTAGAATTTCTTCAATACTATCGCCAATAACACGGATATTCTTTGCCTCAACAATTTGCTTTAAAAGCGCGGCTGTATCATCATCGAAGATTTCAGCCAATATCCCTTGAGGCGGGCAAAGCAGGATAACGCTCTTACCTAATCGGCTTAACGCGCAGGCAAATTCAAAACCAGCAAAATTAGTGACAGGAACAACGATACTCTCGACATACGGCACTTCCTTGATAATTTCTTTCAACGACGTCAATCGAAATACATCAAAGACGCCGGTTTTCTGATGACCTTTCACCGATGGTAATCTAACGCCGGGTAAATCAGTCATTAATAATTTATCAAACGAGAAATGGGCCTTACTCTCGGTGGTGACCTGATTACGCTTGATGCTGATGCGGGTCAGCACTTCATTGTGCACCAATTTAACATTATGCTCTTTAAAAAACTTCTCATGCACGACATGGGCATGGGATTCCTTGGCGTCTTTGGCTAAAATAGCAGGCAATAAGGCGCGGTTATAGGGCAAGACTCCCTCAGGACAAAACAAGGTAATAGATGATTCTTTATCACTGCGGCGAATTTCTTCAATAGCCGCGACCGCCGCCAATGAATTTCCGATAATTAAAATATTGGACATAGGTTAATTTGATATTTCCAATTGATGTTTATACGCGGCAACCGCGTTTTGCATAAGCATGACCGCCGTCACGGGACCAACGCCGCCGGGAACCGGCGTAATGTAACCCGCGACCTTCGCAACTGATTCAAAATCAACATCTCCGACGATATGCCCATCCACCTGATTGATACCGACATCAATCACAATGGCCCCAGGCTTAATCCATTCACCTTTAACAAAGGCCGGCTTACCGATCGCGGCAATCACGATATCCGCACGCTTTAGATGCTCATCAAGCTTTCCCGCCTGACTGGTCGCTGAATGGCAAATAGTTGTCGTAATATGCTCTTCCAATAAAAGCAGGGATATCGGCTTGCCCACAATTTCCGAACGGCCGACAACTACCGCTTCCTTGCCTTTCAAATCCTTACCCAAAGAACGCAATAAGGCCATCGCTGAGGCGGGTGTACAGGGCAGTATCTTGCTTTTCCCTAAAAACAAACACCCAAGGTTTGATACCCCCATCCCTTCAATGTCTTTTTCAGAATTAATAGCATTAATGCAGGCGTTAAAATCTATCTGCGCCGGAAGCGGCTTGTTTAAAATAATTCCATGGACATGGGTAAAACTATTTAATTGCTCGATAAGCTCCAGCACATCATTCATCGGCGTATTCGCATTAAATTTTTGCAATTCATAATGAATGCCAAGCGCCTCAGCGGCGCGCTGTTGGCTTAAAGCATAGGACTGACTGCCCGGGTCGTCGCCAATAATAATACTGACAATGCGGGGAGACTGCCCTGTTTGATGCCTTAAAGCATCCACTTCTATCTTTAATGATGCTTTTAAATTAGCCGCTAATACCTTCCCATCAATAATTATTGCGCTCATTGATTGATCCTCACCATGACCATTGAAGATAAAAAGGCCGCTTGAAGCAATTCGACCGCTACCTCAATGTCACTTATTAGATAAGGGTTACCCTTCTTGACTAAAAACGGCGTTAAATTCAAGGCCTTAAAACACAGCCTACACACTTCTTTACCGATGGCCGCGGCTTCCTTGGCGGCCTTTTGCTGGGCCTTTGGATCTGCTTTTCTGGCCTCCACAATCTTTAAATAAGCTACTGAATCAAGCGTTGTTAATTCCAATAGACGCAGGCGGACACTCTCACTCTCTTTTAATATCTTGGCCAACTGCCCTTCAACTGCTTTGGTATTGGCCTTGCGGCCAATGGAATAATTCGTGACCATGGAAATAAGCCCCGCACCCATGGAACCAGTCAAGGCCGCCGCAGAACCGCCGCCAGGCACAGGCTCACGGCGGGAAAGCATATCCGAATATTCCTGTAATGTTTTATGATTAAATTTAAACGGCATGACCTTGTTTGGAGATTATAACTTCGTTGGCTTGAATTAATTTTATCTTAACAAAAGCTGGTAGGATTTCAAACTAAAAACAACATTTATCATGTTTAATCTAAAATGAGAACTTTTAAATTATTTAATAATTTCTCTCGTTGAATAGATGTCAGCTTTCCTAAATGCTTAATAAATCGCCGGTTATCAATCGCACGAACTTGATCAACCAAAATATCTGATTCAGCCTTTAACCCTGAGCCGTTTGATTTTAAATGAACCATCCGTATCGGCAAATATATCTTCTCTTAACTTTAATGATAATACGTGCATATCTACCTCCCTAGTATCTTCTAATAGTATGTACCATCTGATCAATCTGTCAAGGTGCGGTAACTGGCAAACCTAGAAATTTCCTCACATTACCGATCGACTCAATATTAATAATCACCGGAATAAAACCCGGAGCATCTTGGTATTGTTTGAACATGGCCGGATCCAGCTTAAACCCAAAAGCATCCGATCCATTGCTCTTAACCTGCATGGCTTTATCTGAGCTTAAATCAATACCGCCTTTATTTCCAAATATATCGCTGTTGCCACCTTTTATAAACCTGCGCATCTTATCCCAATTTAAAAGTTTCAAATTAATATAAACCCTGGTTAATGTTTCAAATGCATCTTTAATATCAACACTGTCATTAATAAATCTTTCCGTAAACTCTTTAAAAAACCTACTGCCATCAACCATCCTTCTTTCATCAACGAATACATTAGTATTAAAAGAACTTAAGTTTTCATTTCCCAAACGATTCTGATCATCTTTAAGAAAATCATTTAACCATATAAGCAATAACGCAAAAAGCCTCTTTCCTTCTTCTCCCCTAAAGCTATATCTAACAATTGAGAAATTAGTGATGCTTTTATTGACTAAATTAACTTCAATATTAAAACCTTCTATCATCTCTCCATTCTCATTTAAAATATCACCAATAACTCTAAAAGAACCATACGGCTCATACTCAAGAGCATCAAATTTAATCCCTTTAACACTTTTCCATATGGAATACGGATCCTTTTCTGTACGCGCAATAGAATTAACTTGATCTAAGAATAATTGCTGAAATTTGGCATTACTGTCGATATCTAATGGAGTTTTTACCGCCTGGGCAGGATCTCTTTCTCGCATCATATTTGCTAATCTAGGAAATAATTGAAACACCTCATTTGATCCATAAACAGTTCGATAAAAGACCTTACGCTCATCCACTAACTTTTGATTAGACCTACTAAAGGCATCCTGAGCTGGTTGTAATTTTATCCCATTATCAAAAGTATAATTAGGCAATAAATTACCATCAAAGATCCATAACAAAAATCTATTATCTAATGGATAAAATCTCCAGCTCGTATTATCACTAAATCCTGCTTCCTTGAATAAATTTAATGACGGTCCTATATTCGGTTCGAATGCTTCCGGCACCTGAAAACCTTTTTCTTTCCACTGATTATCAGTAATACTAGCCGCTTCAATCAATAATTCTTCAACTTCAGATTTCCTGGATATCAATTCTGAGTAATTGAGAATTTGTTGAATCGCTAACAACATCGCCTGATGGCTATCAACCTTCCTCCCCCATCGTTTTAAAAACGCTTTGTCAATATCACTTTGATCAATTGGCACATATGATACGGGCCTATGGATTGAAGGATCGATAGCTAAAACAAGACCATATAGCAAGATATCCCTAACCCTTATATTTCTTGGATTATTACCCTCCAATACTTGATTAAATAAAACCTGATCTTTGCTTAACTTAAGCAAAACCTTTATGTACCGCTGAACAATTCCTTCTTCAAATTCATTTTTCCCTATCATTAATTCTTGATCCAACATTAATTCTTCTTCAGGATGTACGCCCAAAAATCTTAAATGACCAATGTTTGCTATAACCATTTGCCAAAGGCCAAACGCTTCTTCCTTCAAACTTCCCGCCTCCAAAAATAAAACCGCCCATCGCGCAAAATACCTAACCCTTGATAAATTACTATCCCTTAATGAAACACACACTATCGGGATCACATCAAATAACGAACCATATCTAAGATTAAACCCATTGAATTTCCACAAATTGTTTAATTGATTCGCAAAGTATTTAACTGCCTCTGGATCTAAAATCCCATCTTTCAAGAACGGGTCACCAGTAAAATCGTTCTGCTTACTTGGGTTATTTATCCTGTATTCCAGTCTTTCAATAAAGTTATCTAGAAATTTCACCCAAGAGTTAAGTGATTCATCATGAAGCAAATCATCGGCAATATCTTGCGCAAGATTCTCAAGAGCTCTAATCTTTATGGTTGCTAATTGGGCGCTGTCAACCTTACCCGGATTTCTCTCTTTAACTTGCTCTACAAAAATACCCTTAAAGCGCTCATCTGAAATAGGCTCATATTCACCTCGGGCTAGTAAATCAAGACCCTTGTGTGAGATACCTTGTAAACCATTAAGGCGCAATAATCCATTTACCATATTCATAAACAATGAATTGTTCCCCAAAACAAAAGTATCAAAATCAATCATATCTCTATACAACAAACTCAATCTTTCTACAAAATCAATAGTCGAATATTCTGAACGATTTAAAAGAATCTTTTTAAGCCCAGAAAAGACAGTACTAATCCTTTTAAAAGAGACTTCATCACCACCAAAAGGCTTCCCAGCAATTTCCCTCAGCGAATCATCTGAAATCCCTGTATTTGAACGATAAAAACTTTTACCGTCCAACCCTAATATTAAAATACGATTCATTTCTTCTAGCTGTCCTAAAAACCATTTCTCCTCTTTACTAGGATCAGCAATCATCTCTTGCAACGTCTCTAAAAACTTCACCCTTACATCTTTTAGATTCTTCCAAAGGTTATTTTCATTATCATTTTTAGGCAAGCCTTGTGTAGAAAAATGAACACATTCTTCCCAAGGAACATCTGAAGCCATGCGCCAATTCCATTTCGAGAATGCCCTCATTGAATTATCGACACCGTTTGTAACAACCCTAAATTCCCCTGTAACAACATCATTGGTTGTCATAGGCGCATCTTCGTGTATCTCAAAGCCGATAAGGCTTTGTAATTTTGTTATGGTTAATTCTTCTTTTTCATATCTTCCTGGAGGTTCTAAGGCGTTAGCCGGTTTATTGCCAAAATCGGGCTGAACGATCTTTGTCACCTTGGTTGAAAATAATATTTCTTCTACCTTTTTTAGGATAGCTTCCTGTAAAACTGTACTTCGATAGCTCGGAGAAAAATACGTCTTTTCCGTACCGACCAGCACCTTTCCTTCTTCATCTAATCCTATCCAATTCTGATACCAACCAATTTGTTTTTCCTTTCTGGGCCCTAACGAGTACTGCCAAAGAAAGGTGGTGGCATTCGCCATATAATTAGGCATATGCTTTTCGTAGATATTCCCGAATTGCCTGGAAATCTTTGGATCAGACGTCAAACAGCAGTGCCCCCCATCAGCAAACCTTAAAAATTCAATCAGATTAGATTTTGTTATAAAATCCAGATAAATAACAGGGGGAATATTCTTAACATCAATATGACGCGATAGGATCTGCTCCTGATTATCCACCATAAGCGATAGATTCCCAACTAAATCATCTAATTTCCTTGTTAAACCCAAATCTAGGTCAAGTCGGGCAAATAAATCCCCAAGAAATTGTCCCACTTCGTTCTTCAATCCGTTTTCAGAACCACTAAGGGCCCGAATAAAATCTTCCATCTTCAATATTTCAATGAGCACTACGCCATTCGAGTGGATATTGCCATTCAACATTTTCTTTAAGACAGAAATTCCTTCAATCGCAGCATTAATCTTTCTTACAATCTCATCTTCAATGTTAACCTCTCTTCTCCTGCCCTCTGACGGAAAGATCTCATTATGTAAGACATATAATTTCTGCCAAAGATCGTTGATATCAACATCTAAAGAGATGCTATTAATTATTGCATTAAGTTTAGCTCTATAATCATCTGCCATATTGGGATTCTTAAATCTTAAGTTTATACCCGATGCTACACGTTTCATTAACTCATTAACCTTTAAGACCTTAGCCACATCCCCAAGGGTTTGGGCAAATGCCTCAGCTTGCTCTTTACTTTCATTATTATTAACAAACATCTTCAGCACATCAATCTGTTGAGGAATAAAACGCCCGTCTTTATCTAGGTAGGGAGAATCCTTGGGCAATGGCGGACGGCCCTGCAATAACGCTTGGGCAATTTCGTTGGCGCGTTCTGGATTTAAACCCGCCTTCATATAGCCGGCAGCCACATCCTTAAACACAATACGAGTATTCTCGTGCTCTAAACGGCTAGCCACATGTTCAACCATTCTCTCGAAACGTTCAAAACTTAATGTATCAGTTCCTGGATAAGTAAAAGGAGATTGATAAAAGAAATAATAGGCTAATGACAATTTTCTATTTTGAGCCAACGCTTGAACAAGTTGATGATAATCATTTTTATTTACAAATTCATCTAAACCTGGACGTACATCTTTAATGTACTCAAGGTCAATTTTTCCGTCTAATATCTGTTGTACAAAAATAAACGGCGGCACCAGGGCATAAACCTTATAAACATCATTAATTACCTTAAAATATTTAACCGCCTCCTCCGCTCTTTCCTCCACACCCAACTCATCATCATTGATTTGCGCATAGCCGCTATCAATATACCCAGAAAATGCCAAAATCTGGGCTATCTCCATCCTATCTTGAATAGATATTCCTTCATTTAAAAACAAGCTTAGTAAGGGTTGTTGGGAAAAACTTTGTGCAATTGCATCCAAATACATTTTATCTTCTTCAGTCAAGACAATAGGTTGTTTTACTTTTACTGATCTCTGCTGTAATTGATAAATCCGTGCATTCAGGAAGTTTTGAGCCTCACTCGAACCACGATGGGTCCACTCTGCAACTAAACCCAGCACCTGCTCTCGAAATTCTGGATTTTTTTCTATAATCTTTTTAGCAATAGCAATATCTCTCTGTGTAACATTTTCATTTATAGCCGTAAAAAACTTAAGGCCATAAAAACGGCTAATATTTTCATCGGGCGTCTTAAATAGATCACTTTCTGGATTCATAACTTCGAAAATATTCTTAATAGGCCAATCTGAAAAATAAGCTAGAAAACTCTCCAGTGAATTTTCCGCCTGCTTTTCTTTCGCCGGCTCTAATAGAGGATAGATTGTTTGTGCATCCTTCATAATTCTGCTCAAAATCGCTGTTCTACTATTAAGAATCGCCTCCAGGGTAGTATTAATAAGCTCAATGCGTTGTTTATTATCCAATGTAAGCATAAATCGCCGGAACTGATCCCATCCTGCTGGGCCATTTATCTGAAAACCTTTAATCATAATATCTAACACCGCATGAAACCTTTCATCCTCAGCAACACCTGTGCCATATTCAACATCCTTAACAAAGACTTGCAATTCTTGACCAAGCTGCTGTAAATACGAATTATCGACAGCTAAGATTGCATCAATATTGCTCAGATGAAATTTTTCAGCATACTCTAGATTTTCTGTAACTTTTATCATCATAGGTTTTAGTTCTGGATCTTGAACCACATAAGATAATTAGTGGATAATCTTCATCACACTATATTTGATGCTGTCGGAGACCTTAGCCTCAAAAGAAATATAGTACAACAACTCTTTCCACTTGATTAACGATTGAGGGGCCTTAATAGCAATCAACTCTAAATCACCAGTAACATTACGATGATGCCACCTAAAATTTCGCGGTTCTTGTCTTATTTGTTGGTCAATAAGTGCTAGGATTTTATCGGGGGCCTCAGGAAGAATTTCCAGCACCTTTTCTTTAACAGCATTCACAACATCCGGATTAGAAATCTCACTTCGTACATAAAAGAAGGCCCGCTCAATAATAGGCCCTGCCAAATCTTTTCTCTTAGCCAGAATAAGCCCAATGACATCTTCCACATCTTTAGGGATTAAAAAAGATTCGACATCAATCAAGATCAATAAGATTTCTATCATTTCTTTATCCATCACTTCTGGATGTTCATAGAGAACCAGCCTTAACTGTTTTAAAAACTTGTACTCTCTATTTTGTTCATATTTATATTGACGAAAACCTAGCAGTAAATGATGCCTTAATACGTCAATGGAAATATCGCTCTTTTCATCACCTGTTAAAAATCTGGATAAAACAAAATATTCTTTTAATTCTTCTGATCCGTTGATATGCTGCATTGTTTTTTTAATAAGGTCCGGAGAATATACTGCAGCCGTATCAATTAGTTCTATTAGCCTATCTTTAAATCCTTTCTGAAGTCCAAGCATTAGAATGCTATCCAACCTATCGCTAAATGCTTCTAATAAATCCCCGCCGCCATTTTTAATAAGACTTTCAAACCACAACAATGAATCTTTATCGTCTGATTCTTCTAAATGGTCCAACCTATACTTTATTATGTTATTGACTTCCTCCCTATCAATCTTTGCTAACTCAAGAATTAACCTTGAATAACTATCCAGAACACCCTCAGCCCGCAGTTGTTCAACAATACCGGCCTTCGCCACATTCAATAATAATTCTTTATTCTTAGTCAAAATACTGCCGTCTAGCAAAGCAAGTTCCCACAAGGCTTCCACAGTAACTTCGTTGTATTGCTTTAATTGTTTAATATCATTAATGTATTTATCTTGTGTGATTAACCCCCTCTTAATAAGATAAATAATCATCCTGTTAGCCCTGATACTACCTTCTCGAACACCCGGCCACATGCTGTCTTTTTCTTTACTGCTCGATGTAAATATGCCCCATAATTGGCCATATGTGCTCTTTAAATACTGCCCGTCTGATAGATCTTCTGAAACATTTATTAATCGTTTATAAAAATATTCAATATATAAAACTACGCCTCTCATCTGATAGCCTGTAGCAAGCAGCCCAAGCAAGAAATCCAGAATCATCCTGTAATCCCAAACATTAAAGAAGCCGTCTTCTAATCCATCAACATATCGGATGAAATCCAGAACCTCTTTGTTATATTGCCAACGCTCCGTTGGAGGCCTTCTGAATTGTGATTTATTTGATACCACGTATTCCATTAGCTTTTTCTTAAGCGCCGTCCTAATATAAGGCAGTATCGCCGGCCTTAATAAAACGATGGCGTTTAATCGATACACATTATCCCCGTCATAGTTCTCGGTTATCCAGTTATTGATTATAGAAATATCTAGCACCCTTTGCCAATCTGGAACTTTACTCTTCTCGAGCTTTAATACCTTATACCTATCATCAAAAGAAGACATCGCAACATCCCCCTTAACCCCGGAGGCATCTAATCCATGGCTTTTAACCTGCATGGCTTGATCTGAACTTAAATCAATGCCGTCAATATCGTTTACACCCTGCACGACATGCACCCATGACTCATCATCATGTTTTTTCCAACCTTTATTTAAATAAGGCAGCACATAATTTGCCTTAAGATTCTCTCCGCTAATGCCATAGTACCGCTCATATATACTCGCATTAATGGCATAGAAATTATTAATACCTGAATCTCTAGCCGCCTTCATAATTTCTCGTTGAACTTCTTCAATCCATTTAAGAAATTTTCTTCTAACTTTAAATGGCTTAAACCCTCGGCTAGGATGATTATATGTAAACGTTAACCCATAACCAGGCTTTATTTCAAACCCAATCTGACCAATCGAACCAACAGGCGGCTCTGC
>CAZCHB010000048.1:0-929 GCA_964498235.1 uncultured Planctomycetales bacterium | reverse complement strand
GACGTCCATCTGGATAAACGACTACATCATAAAAATTAGGCAAATAAGTCACTCCACGTCTAGCTTTTCTTAAAACCAAAGGCAACACCCGCCCATCTTTAAGTGTCAGCAGCAATTTTCTATCATAATAGCTATTAGCACCCATGACCCTATCTGACAATTCCAACAAAAATATTTTTCTAATATCATGTTCAATATCTTCAGGCAATTGAATGTCATTAAAGAATCCAAAGATATGCCGTTTAAACCACGGTTTAATAGAAACGATTTTCTTCTTATCTGCTAACAAAAACAGTCTAATGTTTTCAAGAAATCCTTTGTTATCGCTATGTCCTAATGGATCAATGCTTAGCATCTTATTCTCATCCTCAGTACCATTAATAACTTCCTCTTCACTTGCACTATACTTTTCTTTCCAAAGAGTAAGCTCGCGTCTAATTAAAGCATTAACATAAGTCCTAAATGAATCCACCTCTCCTATATGCGAGACGCCATCATAAATTACTCTTTGAGCCAACGCAAAAAATGTAGCTATCCGAGCATTCTTGACATCTTCTGAATTTATATCAACCGCATCATCAAATGATACAATAGGAGTTATAAAATTATCAATCAGCCTTAAACCCAATTCCTTTGTACTCATATCTATTCCAATAATCTGCTGAGCTGCTTCCTTTCTTATCCTTGAGTCTTTGAATGAAAGCCTGGATAATAAATGCCTTAACACATCATCCTTTACAACATGAAGATCAACATCTATCCGCTGCATCCCTGCTTCCAACTCTCCTGGATCACTATGCGTGATACTCATTGCTGAATCCATATTTAATTCCAACCCGCCCGAGAAATATTTCCTCGGAATCATTTGTTTAGTGATGGGGTCTTGTTCTTCTTTGATAAAATTGTAGGCGCCTTTTTTGAGGGATCGG
>CAZCHB010000047.1:0-11859 GCA_964498235.1 uncultured Planctomycetales bacterium | reverse complement strand
TTATTAATTCCCTGCATATATCCTGAATACGATCATCTGAGATAGTCGGATCCAAATCTTCGATATGAAACTCCGTGACCCCCAAGGTCTTTTTCCAGTATTCAATCTCGTCAACAACATGACGCGGGCTGCGAGCCCGCCATTTTTGATTATTAGTCGACGGCACCACACAAAATTGGCACGGGTACGGACATCCACGAGAGGTTAAAATAGGTAAATATCTCTTAGCCGATAAGGGGCCGTGAGCAAATCCTAATCTCCAGTAATTTTCTAATGGAAACTTCTCCCACGCCGGAGGCGTAAGCACATCTAAATCCGCAACAAAGGTCTTAACAGGATTACTAAATTCTTTTGACATAATCCCATCCATCACTCTAATTCTTGCTTGATCCTTTAGCATTAGGGCGCTGACTAAGGGCACCAGATGCGCTTCCGGCTCACCGGTGGCAATATAATCAGCCCCCGCCGCAAAAAACTCCCCCGCCGCACTTTTTAAGGCATACGCAGTCACCGCCTGAGTATTTTCAAGAACGATAATTGTCAGGGTTGGACGCGCGGCTTTAAGGGCAGTGATAATCTGAATCGTCGATATATGATTAGTTAAATTAATCGCGTACACGACAGCGATAGAGGCCTCTTGAGGCAAATGAGCCGTCATTTCTTCGTTAGTCAGGCCAAAAAGCCAAAATGTCTGCTCAACCCTAACCTTCTGCGGGGCTTGGCCATAACTGTCTATAACAGCTGGATCAAATCCCGCCTTCTTTAAAGCTGTAGCGGCATACGC
Source organism: uncultured Planctomycetales bacterium (assembly GCA_964498235.1). Lineage (GTDB taxonomy): Bacteria > Omnitrophota > Gorgyraeia > Zapsychrales > Fredricksoniimonadaceae > JACQQW01. The sequence continues at coordinate 11,075 of CAZCHB010000047.1, read as the reverse complement.
CAATGAGATTGGCATGTAAACAATGCCTGTGGTAAAAGGGTCATTGCGCTGAACCACTAGATTAGGATTAATGAGAACGACCGACATCGTATTAAATACTATTATCCCATTGGGTTAAGAACCAAAAATGAACTGAAAAATCGCTGTATTTTATTGGAGGAAGCCCCTAAAGTCAAGGCGTAAAGACGAATAGTCTTACCCGTTGAAATAATTCATTGTTTGGGCCGTAATAGGATGAAAATAATCCGCGATATACGCTTTTGCTTCAGCGCATTGCAGGCGATACGCCTCATCAGAAAGGGCATATATTGAATCAATTAATCCCAATAAATCACTCGATTCACCGGCAACCCATTTAAATTGATCTAATTCGAATAAAGGGTCGTAGCTTAACATACTGCCTGTATCAAAATGAATGACCGGTTTTCCCATACTAATAGCTTCTAAAGAGACCGTTGTTCCCCAATAAATAACTATATCCGCCCACAACAAATCCTCTTTTAAGGATGTCCCCTCTGAAATAGTAACCTTAGGCATCTTCCGTGGATCATGCACTAACTGTCCGGCAAAACGCTCAACCGGCAATACTGGGTGCGTCCTGACGCGCAGCTGATACGGGCAATCGTTACCCCAATGATTTAAGACATAATTAACCATTTGCGAAACCTGAGGCAGGCCTTCTAAAGCCAGCAAAACATTTCCCCGCTTTTCACGTTTGGCCTGCGGTTGAGAAAATAAATACGCGAAACGCAATCCACAAGCAGGCTTCACGTTGGAAGACACACACGTTTCATAGCGATGAATAATGGCTTCTGGCTTCTTTCCAACGGTCAATAACAAGTCAGGCCTTGGGATGATATTTTCTTCAAAACGGCTGGTAAACATATTTACAGAAGCCTGCGGCACAACCGTATGCTGATAACCGATTATCTTAGTCTGTGGCGACGCCTGCCTTAAGGCCATGATACACATCTTCTCCCACGGGTTAAATTCACAGGTTAAGATAAACTGTTTAATGTCATAATGTGCCAACACATTTAGCATCATGTCATGCTGGTATAAATGAAGCGGCTGTATTTTATTGCCGAAGGTGTCCACGATTCCTTTTAATATCCCTGACACATCTGTGCCGTTAAAATCCAAGCGCTTGGGGACAAACATGCGGTAGCCAAGCATCTGGGCGCTTCTATATAAAACATCTTTTACTGACATAAATGCTTCCAGTGGATATATTTTGCCTTCAGCATTTCGCTTAACCAACGGCCACGTTATGTTAATATCATCCATCGTATCGCCGAGAATAATCATTGGTTGTGTTTGAGCCAAAAAATCAGGCAATATACCAAAAAATAAATCTTTATACGCACCCTGTTGGTCAAAAGATTTTTGAGACATAAAAGTTTTAATCAAACAAACCGGCTTTCGCCGCGCCAGGCATTCCGCTAGGCCATCTCCAAATAACTGTTTGGCTTTAAGAATACGGGGCAGGATATACCCAAGATGCCTCAATACACGCCCATAACGCTGAAGAATTTCCCTGAACAACAAGACATAATACCTTAATTTAAACCCCTGCCACGCGCATTGAACAGGCCGCTCTTTCAATGCCGCTTTTAAGCTTGGCATTAAAATAAATGGAACATCTATCACACATAGTATGTCGGCGTCGGCACGCTGAATTATTCTTAATAGCTTATAAAACTTCTCTAAAAACGTGACCAGCGGCGAAAAAAACCTATTCTTTGATGACAAATCCGTAGCCCACCATAGCAAAGAATTATTAACAGCGCTTAAAGAACCCACCAAATCCACATAAGCGCGCATGAATATGCGGCGGTCATCCGCAGAAATATCCAGGCATGGGTTATTCAAGCTGACAACAGGCGCGTTTTGCCGTGCAGGATTTTCTTTAATCCAGCGGTTAAACGCGGCCTGATCCTCAAAACAGAAAATTTGTCTAAGCATATTCCTGCCCAACACTGATAATTTTATCTTCTCCCCATCGAGCCCTGTAACGATCTGCCGCTTCTCTTAACACCTGTTCCCGCGGCTTACACTGTTTAAACCCTTCCAGCAGCCACGACAAATACGTCCCCATCCGCTGAGAAGCCTTCCCGTCGCAGAACGGATCAAACTCTTTTAAGTACGGTGACCAGTCACCAAAACCATCAATAGGTTTTTGCCAATGCCGGCCGCATGCCTCCCACAAATCATTCCAATTTTTAAAAATTATTTTCCCCTCTTTGAGGCGGTACAACGGATTGCCCGACCAGCCTTCCCTGTCTAGTAATAATGTCGGGACACCCGCCAGCGCGCTTTCAACCCCCGCCGTTGCGGCGCATAAATGGCCGTGAATAGCTATATCCGACGACAACGCGGCAATGACCGGCGGATAATGATTATAAAGCCCCCGATTCTCGTAAAGATAACACCGTTTCGTCTTAAGCGCCTGCTCTAACAGTTCTGCGATAGGCCCTAATCTTTTTCTTAACGTGGAATGCATTTTCGGTTTCAAGATTAATCCCATCTGGGGAGTCGAAAGTAATTTAGTTAATAGAAATTCATAATTATGGCGCATAAATTCATGCCCCGTATGCCAGCGCGCGTCATCCCCTGAATTTTCATCAAAGAATGTAATAATCTTAGCCGCGCCTGCCGCCTGCAGCTGTTGTCTTAAGAGTTTGGCTGGGTCTTTTAATAAATCAAAACGGTGATCTCCTAAATAACCGGTCACCACATAATATGGGATTCTCGATCCTGACTGACGTTCAACGGCCGCACCATCTTTATTAAATCCAAAAAATACATCGCAGTATGTCGCGGTTTCCGCGTTAGGCACCTCTTCGTTCGCCCGTTGATACAAGACCATAACTCCCCCGCAATTGCTTATCGCCTGCGCAATGGCCGCGTGACGGGCATCATATTTAAACCACGACAAATATATTTTTCCGCCCACCGTCTTAAAAAGAGAATGATAATATCTTTCCACCCGGTGAAATTCTGTTAAACGATTTTTAATCCATTGATATTCAAGGCTTTTACGATGGTTGTAATCAACCGCCAGCCGCGGCGCAGGTTCCTGTTTAAACCGGCAAAAAACAAGAATGTCTTTTGCGGATGCCGCTTTTGGATTTAACGCCACCGCGCGGATGCCTCTAGCCTGCATCGCTTTATATTGCTCCTCGGATATGGGCGTCGACGTAAAATTAGACGTTAACACAATATCCTGCGCTGGAAAATCAGATTGCTGTAAAAACGTAAAATTTGAATAAAACTGCGGCTGGTCCAGATTAAACAACCCGTAGTACTCTAAAACCAGCTTCGGGGACTTTTCACCAGCTTTTTCATCAGCCTTTAATTGAGGAGACCCGTAGAATAAACGTTGGATATACTGCAGGCGTGCATCGCCTATGCCTTGCTTCAAACTTTTCTTTAGATCAAATTTGGATTTACCCAAACTGCAAAGCATCACCCCCTGTTTGGCCGCGTACTTAACAAGAACATCCATCCACGCCCGCTGATTTGCAAATAAAACATGCTCTCCGTTCAGTCCTGCCTGCTGTTTTCTATGTAAAGCGGCTAAATGGATAAGAACCGATAAACGCCACAAGGTATCCGAATCCTGATAGACAAAAACAATCGATGCTTTCTTTAAATAAAATAATGCCGCCGAATTCTTTACCCAGGGATCAGCGGCAACAGCTTTAAATACAGCTTTATTTGTAATGCGTTGCTGAATTTCTGCCAGATCATCATAACCAATAATCAAACACAGCAAATCACCTTTATCATCTCTTAAATCAATCAATTTAAAGTTAATCTTTTCTAACCCAATGGCGACCCGTGTCAGCAAAAGCCGCGCAAACTTGAGGGCCATTGATGCTGCATCAATATAACCAACAATAATTTTTTCACGTTGATGACGTTGTCTAAGGGTGATTAACTGCGGCAAGATGGTTAGAATAAAATTGGAACATGTAAGCCGTTCCACAAACAAGCGGGTCGTTGACTCTTTACGGGTCATATCATTGCCATGTCTTATTTAGCCGCGTCTTTAATAATGGCGATGGCGCGTTCAACTTCCTCTGCGGAAACATTTAAATTAGGACGCAGCCGCACGGAAATATCTCTGGTTTTATTACACATAAAACGTTTGGCCACGCACTTTTTAAAGAAATCATTACATCTAGCTTCACTGTCAAAATCAAAGGCTACGAGGTTACCTAGGCCGCGCACCCTTAAGAGCGACGGAATAGTCGACAATCCTTCAACAATCTGCCTGCCCCGCGCGCGTACATTATCTAATATCTTATACTGCTCATATGCGCGTAAAATATATTTACTGCGTACCATATCGCACAGATTGCCGTCCCATGTCACTTCCAAACGGATCGGCGTCTTAAAAGTAGTCCCAAAATTAGATTTCACCATAACCCCTGATGTCTGCGCTTTTTTACCAAAGGCGACAATGTCGGGCTGAATACCGGCATGTTCAAAATACCACATGGCTCCTGTCGCGCCAAAGCCAGTTTGAATTTCATCGAAAATAAGGCAAATGCCATGCTTATCGCATAATTGACGCACTTCCGTGAAAAATTCCGGCGGGTAATAATTATCCCCATAGGTTGACTGGATAGGCTCAACTAATAATGCGGCAATATTGTCCGCCCCGTATTTAATAATACATGCGTTAAATTCTTTCAAAAACTGAGCCATACCTTCATGCGTCGCCGATGTATCAACCGCATTGCACTTATATCTTATTTGGGCGTCTGTATCTTGCTCCAGCCTAATTCGGGAAAACCGTTTAAACGCGTGGCCACCGGAGGGAATCTATCCGTCAAGAAACCGCCGTAACTATTAATCCCATGGAAACTTTCTTTAAAACTGATCACATGGGGCTTGGCTGATTTCTTTTGATCAATCGCGATTTTCACCGCCGCTTCAATGGCTAGGGCGCCGGTACAGCAAAAATGAAAATATTTAAACCCCCGCATCGATGGGTGACCGGAAAATTCTTTCAAGAATCCCTGAGCTTCATCAGAAATAATCTCACAATTAGGAAGTTTAACACCTGCAACACGGTTAAACTCGCTGATAAACTCCAAAGATTTAAAGATTGGATGACTGTAACCTAACGGTACCGACGAGTACAACCCAAAAAAATCCAAGAAAGCACTGTCTGTATTCTTATCATAAATATAAGAATCTTTGCTTTTCTCAAAATCGATACGAATATTAAAAATACTGCTATCGTGCATATATCCTCATGCATCTGCTTTATAGATATGGCTTACTTTATCCTTGCTGACAGCCAACCGTGAGGCCATGGTATTACCAACAGCGGTTATCTTATGCCATTTATTCTTTTCAATAAATACCACATCGCCCTCTTTGACTAAATGCTTCCGACCTTCAATTTCAAATTCCCATTGCCCCCCCGCGATATACCACCACTCATTCCAATCATTATGGTGGTGCAGGCGATTACCTTCGCCGGGCAGTTGATTAATAAAAGTGGCGCTGTTATTCTCCGTATTAATAATACGCTGGCTCCATGATGCCTTAGTGCCGCGGGCTTTCATCAGGTCTTTCAAATTAACGATGGTTTGGTTCTCCTTAGTAAAATCATTAGTGCTAACCCCATCATTGGTCAAAATCGAATCCACGTCTTTCTCAACCCGCAGACGCACCGACGGGTCATAATATTGGGGAGCCTTGACATTCTTATCTTTTTGAAAGGCAATAGCCAATTCTGCCAGTTGAAAATCTTCTTCATGATCGATATCAATGGTAGAAAAACCTTTTAGGCAATAATACCCAATTTTGCCATGGCCGCCATAAGTCGCCGCTCCAAGCGTTTTGATATTCTCACGGTAATTACTGACCCGCCAGGCCATGATACCTGAAGAAAAAAGAACTACCGGCACCAACAATTGTGACGGAGGCATATTCTTTAACGGATCAAAATTAAGCGGCTGGCCCTTGAACATACCTTCAATCTGCTCATGCTTGACGCCATGGATCGTATCGTATTGTTCCTCCTTCATCATCCGCACCACTTCATGAATATCTTCAACAGTTATCATGGTCGAGGTCGGATTGATTTGAACGATGATATCACAGGGAACATGGTCTACAAAATCCAACACAAACATATCATTGGTAGCCGTGTCAGACGCTAACTCCAAAGGCCGTTTGTAAAAATTGACACCATACTCTTTGGCAAGCCCTTCAAATATATCGGATTCGGAATTGATATATATACCGTCGAAAACACCGGCCTGTTTCGCTTTTTCCGCAACATGACAAACCAACGGCCTGCCGTCTAATAAACGTAAATTTTTTGATTTTACTCTTTTGCTTCCTAACCGCGCGGGAATCATGGCCGCTATTCTCATATTACACACCTTCCATATTATGAAATTTTTTCACTTGAGCAGGGATCCCGCAGACTAAGCAATTATCCGGAACGTCCTTGGTGACCACGCTGCCTGCCCCCACCATCACATTATTACCAATGGTCACACCATGTAAAATAATACTGCCGGAACCTATGTAACACCCGCTGCCAATCACAATATTAAATCCATCGTCTGGAACTTCCTTAGGCGAGTTCGGCTGTAACTTCGCGCGCTTGCCCTTATAAAAACGATGAAAGCCTGTAATGACCATGCAGTTATCACCAAAGATCGTGTCATCACCAACCGTAATTGTCCCGCTTTGTGTGTTAAATAAGGTATTTGTGGTTGAACAGCGCTTGCCTAAAAATATCCTGTCCTTGTAACCAGACACATACCCATAATTAATATTTGTAAACCCCAGCCATAGCCCAAACTGGATAAAAGGCCATCGCAGATAAAAATTAATCTTCTGCCCCCATGTGCGCAAAATACGCCTTTTAGGATTTAATAGAAATTCCATCGCTGACTCCCCGTTAAGACCCGATCATTTTCTTCAAATCTTTAATTTCTTCAACCCTGCCATTATGGCGTTCATTAATATCATAAATCATATCAAGAATACCCTGACCCAAATCATGGTAATGGGGGGAAATCAATTTCTTGGCTACCTTGGGCTTAAATGAATACGGCGTAATCGTATAATGATGCCGCACAGGCTCTGGAATGTATTCAACTTGGATCTTATTCTGGAATATCTCCTTTATCATGCAAATCAAGTCTTTGATTCTCGTTGATTGCGTGCCGGAAATGATCACATACTGGTTCTTGAATTCTTCCGTTAAAATATCAACACTGCAGCGGGCCGCATCCAGGACATTAATGAAATCCCTTAACTCCTCTCCATCACCTTTACGCACAATCTTCTTTTCATCTATACACTGCTTAAGCATCTTATAAATAAAATTAGATTCCACTGAACGCGGCCCATAGAGAGTCCCGTAACGCAACACCGTGAAATCAAGCCCGTGGAGTTTTTGGTACTCCTCAATGATCGACTCGCAAGCCTGTTTGCTGCAGCGATAGAACGACGCCAAGTCGCTATATACATACATCGAGCTGGCGAATATAAACCGCTTGACCTTTGATTCAACGCAGGCCTGCACAATATGTGTATTTCCAAGAACATTGATTTCAACCGTGCGGATAGGGTCAACCATAGCTTCTTCAATACCCGCGATACCGGCAAAATTATACACATAATCGGCGCCTTTGACCGCGGCACGCACCGCCTTAATATCCATGATATCCCCGACGGCCATCACCTGCCCTTTACTTAAATACAAAGAAGGACTGCGGTCAAAAACCGTCACATCAAGGCTATGTTCTGTTAACGCATCTGCGATATGGCTGCCTAAAAAACCTGCGCCGCCGAAGACAACTGCTTTCATATATACCCCATTTTTAATTTAAAACTGGTTAATGATACAACACCCCACTTTAAAAATCAAATACCATCCTTATTCATTGCCGCTTGATCCGTAAACACCGTAACAGACCCATGCCCCTCACATACCTGCCTGGCTGGTACATCCTTATCTGCATTATAAAATTTCTTCAACACAGATGACTTAGAAGCGCCAAACACAAGAAAAAAAATATGTTTGGATTGAAATAATACCGGCCGCGTCAAAGTAATCCTCGGGTGGGCAATGCCGGGATGATTAACCCCTACCGCCCACTTATCCTCAACGCCCAAAGCCGCATCACCTGGAAATAATGATGCTGTATGCCCATCTTGGCCGATGCCTAAAAGCGCGATATCAAAATGTGCAGGGCCGTGATTAAAAAAATCTTTCATCTGCGCTTCATAGCGTGAGGCCGCCTCAGCCGGGGTATCTGTTGATTTAATCTCAGGCCACTGCAGGTGCTCTGCCTGAAGAACAGTACTTGATAAAAGCGTCTGCTCCAGCATCAACCGGTTGCTCCCGGCATTATTACCGCCCACACAGCGCTCATCCGCCAAGAAAATATACGTTCTATCCCAGATATCCTGACTAATGACTTTGTTTAACCGACGGTAAAAAGGGGCTGGGGTCTCGCCGCCGGATAAAATCACGTTAAAACGGCCAAAAGCCTCAATCGCTTCTTTAGCAATCATTTCCCATTGTTTAATTGCCTCATCTATAGCATCTGATGTGCTTAGCGCAATATGATACTGAATCTCCGTCACGAGGCAATGTCTTTCATAAACTCCTGCTCGTAATGGGCGGACAATTCATCCAAGACCTTGATGGCTTCCGGCTTAGTTCCTTTACACGCCCACTCCCGGCGAAGATTTAATTCTTCACGTTCGCTTGAGGCTTGCGAAGGAACCCAACCGTAACGTTGATAAATCTTTAACGCAATCCCGTCGGCAATCTTTTGGCGGGGGACTTTTTGTTTTGTCATCATTCTTCGCGTCCGGTCAGAGATATCGACGCCTAATGCCGTGGTCATGCGCTCCATATATCCCCAGGGCCTTAAAACAAAATCTTCAAATGGCACAGTGATCACCACGCCCTGATGTTCCCTGCGGGCCTGCGCCGCTTTTGCAGATAAATGCGCGATGCTGTAAATCGCCTTTTCAACCGCCGTTGAATAGATGTATTGTTTTTCCCATCCCGCCGCGTAAAAAGGAAGTTGATGCTTATCATAGGTAAAACTTGCTGTAAAATTTCGCACATCTTCTGCCTTTAGATGCTCATAATCATGCGCCTGCTGCTTAATCATATATAACGGATGGCGTACTACCTCAATGAAAACCAACCGACCCTGCAAACCGGCAAAGACTGGATTCGCGATCGGCAATAAATTATGCGTTGTTAAATGCAGGATCGGCCTTTGTTCTAAGATGCGCCGCGGCACTTCCTGATCACCTTTTTGCCATAAACGCCATATATACCGCCATGGGTCAACGTCACGAAAAGCACTGGATAAATCTGAAGGACGGAAATTTATTTCCCGGGACATCATCGTATTGTATAACTGTAAATCTGTCAGCATCCGCACCATCGTCACCGACGCATCCAAGGCCATCTTATTTAAATGATGCATGGCACAAACATGTTCCATGCCGTACGCATAGGTCAACAACTCCACTCTGTCTAATGATGCGATAATGGGCGAAAGCATTGTTTTTCCACATCCGCCCTGACCATCAACAATGACAATCTGAGGAGCCAAATGATTTGGCCTGGAGACCTGAGGACCGAACATTATCGCAATCCTTTCTGAATAGCGTCGATCACCCGGCACTGATCTTTGGGGGAAAGATTAACAGAAGACGGCAGGCTTAAGGCCCGTTGATATAAATCAACCGCCACAGAAACCTGATACGTCAAACATTTCTGATACGGCTTCAATAAATGTAACGGGCGCCACAAAGGCCGCGTCTGAATGCCCTGTTGCTCTAAGTACGTTAATAGTTGCCTGCTGTTTCTAGAAAATATTTTATTATCAATAAGAACGGTATAAAGCCAGGTGTACGCATCCGCCCACGGCGCTAATTGGGGAAGCGTCAACCCCTGAATATCTTTTAACCCACGAGCATAACGCATAGATATCCTCTTTTTAGCGGCGATAAAGCCGCCTAATTGTTCTAATTGGGATAATCCTAAGGCCGCTTGAATATTACACAGGCGGTAATTGTAGCCTACTTCATGATGGATATATTCCAATTCATCATCTTTAGATTGGGTCGTTAGGTATTTAGCCCGCTTTGCCCATGATTTGTTATCCGTTACCATCATGCCCCCGCCTCCGGCGGTCATGATCTTATTCCCATTAAAACTAAAACATCCAATATGCCCAATCCCGCCGACCTTCCTGCCCTTATACGATGCCCCGATGCTTTCAGCGGCATCTTCAATAACGACTAAATTATATTTACGGGCCAAAGCCATAATAGGCATCATGTCCGCAGGATGGCCCAGCAGGTGCACAGCAATCACCGCCTTAACCGGCCGTTTCGTTGTACGGTTATATAATTGCCTGCGCCGGTAATCGCAGTGATTTCTCAAGAAACTTTCTAATTTATTAACGTCGATCTGCCAATACTGTTTCTCCACGTCCATAAAAACAGGATACGCCCCGCAATAGCTCACCGCAAAGGCTGGGGCCGCAAAAGTTAATGCCGGCATAATCACCTCATCCCCCGCCGTGATACCCGCCGTCATTAGAGCGGTGTGCAGAGCACTAGTCCCGTTTACACAGGCCACGGCATATGGCCGGCCGCCTTCCTGAGCAATAGCTTCTTCAAATCGCTTGACATAACTGCCTACGGAAGAAACCCACCCCGTATCTAAACAGTCCTTAACATAATTCCACGCCTTGCCTTTAATGAAAGGAACTGATAAAGGGATCATACCGCGCTCCAGCCTCCATCTACCATCAAGGTCTCGCCGGAGATATAAGAAGATGCATCGCAGGCTAGGAATATCACCGCAGGGGCGACATCATCAGATTTCCCCATCCGCTTCAAAGGAACCCTGCGCGTATAGTTTTTTACAAACACAGGATGCTGGCGGTCATAGATACCGCCGGGGCAAATACAATTAGCTCTTATCCCATAACGGCCAAAATAGGACGCCAAATACCGCGTGAAATTAATAATCCCCGCCTTAATAGCGCAAT
>CAZCHB010000046.1:0-11884 GCA_964498235.1 uncultured Planctomycetales bacterium | reverse complement strand
ATGCCCGCACCCGCGCCGAAATGCAAAAGATCCTTAAAGAAATCCAAACCGGCAAATTTGCCCGTGAATGGATGGCTGAAAATAAGAACGGCCGAAAGAATTTCCTAAAAATGCGCAAAGCCGGTGATACCCACCTCATTGAAAAAGTGGGTGCTCGACTACGGGCTATGATGAGCTGGATGAAGAAAAAATAAGGTTGAGTGGTAAGCTATAAGTGATAAGTGGTATACTGAGGGCGGCTCAACAGCCGCCCTTAATATTTTATATGAAAGGTAGAATCTGATGAGTAAGGATAATAAGGTTTATATATTTGACACCACATTGCGCGATGGGGAGCAGGCGCCGGGGGCAACCATGACATCTTCGGAGAAATTGGAGATTGCATTTGCCTTGGAACGCTTGGGCGTTGATATTATTGAAGCTGGTTTTCCGGTTTCCTCAAAAGGCGATTTTGAGTCGGTTAAGAATGTCGCCCGGAATATCAAAAAATCTTATGTTTGCGCTTTGGCGCGTTCGATCCCTAAGGATATTGACGCTGTAGTGGAGGCGGTTAAAAGCGCTAAGCATAAACGTATTCATGTGTTTTTGGCGACATCTAAGATTCATTTGGAGCATAAGTTTAAGAAAAGCCAGGATGAAATATTAAAAATGGCTGTAGCCGCCGTGAAGTATGCCCGTAGGTCCATGGATAATATTGAATTCTCACCGGAAGATGCGTCACGTACCGAGAAAGAATTCTTATACCGTGTTTTGGAGGCGGTGATCAAGGCTGGAGCTACGACGGTTAATATTCCTGATACGGTTGGGTATTCCACGCCTGCAGAGTATGGTGCGGTCATTGCCGGCATCTGTAATAATGTGCCCAACATCAATAAGGCGGTCATTTCAACTCATTGCCATGATGATTTAGGGTTGGGTGTTGCTAATTCCCTTTCTGGAATAATTAACGGTGCGCGCCGGGTAGAGTGCACCATCAATGGGATCGGCGAGCGGGCAGGCAATGCGTCGATGGAAGAGATCGTCATGGCCTTACGCACTCGTCAGGATTTCTTTAAGGTCAAGACGGATATTAATACGAAAGAATTCTACCGGATTTCCCGAATGGTCAGCAAGGCGACAGGATTTATTGTTCCACCTAATAAAGCCATTGTTGGGTCCAATGCCTTCCGTCATGAGTCGGGAATCCATCAAGACGGGATGTTGAAAGAACGCCGTACCTATGAAATCATGAATCCTGAAGATGTCGGGGTGCCGGCTAATGAAGGGTTGGTTTTAGGCAAGCATTCTGGACGGCATGCCTTTAAAGAAAGGTTAAAGCAATTGGGTTTCCATTTAAATGAAACGCAAATTGATAAGGCTTTTGAAGATTTCAAGAATTTGGCAGATAAAAAGAAAGAGATATTTGACGAGGATTTAATGGCTATTGTCGAGGATGAAGGCAAGGTATCAAAAGAGGTGATTTCATTGCTGGATATTGTTTATACCAGCGGTGCTAAAATTAAGCCGATTGTGCAGGTGACATTAAATATCAAGGGCAAAAAAGTTGTCATGGAATCAACCGGGGATGGTCCTGTTGATGCGTGTTATAAAGCGATCGCACAGGCGACCAAGGTCAAGGTGAAATTATTAGATTACGCCATCCAATCGGTCACCTCGGGGGACGATGCCTTAGGTGAAGTCAGTGTTAAGGCTGGTATTGACGGCAATAATTTCTTAGGACGCGGTGCCAGTACGGATATCATTGAAGCGTCTGCTAAGGCGTATGTGAATGTGATCAACAAGGCGATGGCACAGAAAATGGCGGCAGGTCGATAATGGTTTACGATCCTCCAGCCATTTACGGCATTATTGGAAATCCGTTAACCCATAGCTTATCGCCGCTCATGCATAATGCGGCATTCAAGGCTCTTGAGGTTAACGCGGTGTATAAATTATTTCCGCTGGCTGATGATGTTGAGCTTAAGATTTTTATGGAAGACCTTAAAGAGCAGGGCAATCCTATTTTTGGCATTAATGTGACGGTGCCGTTTAAAGAAAAAGTTCTGCCTTTTCTGGATGTTATTGATCCATTTGCCGAAAAAGTGGGAGCTGTAAATACCATAGTGATTACGCATGAACGTAAGATGCATGGATTTAATACCGACGGGGCTGGTTTCCTAAGCCACTTAAATGAGTTAGGTTTTGATCTTAAGGGAAAACGTGTTGCTATCTTGGGGGCGGGAGGGACGACCCGTGCTATTTTAAGCGTGTTATGCTTGATTAATGAGCGCCCGGAAAGTATTAAGATCTATAACCGGACCGTTTCCAAAGCCAGTGAGCTTATTAACCAATTGGGACAGAAAATGGATTGTTCTGCGGTTGATATTGTTAACTCAGCGGAGGATCTTAATATTGAATTAGCGGATTTGTTAATTAATACGACATCTGTCGGTCTTAACGATGAGCAAACCTTGTTGATTGATCCTGAAAGTTTGCACCCGGATATGCTTGTTTATGATGTTATATATAATCCCGCCCAAACACTGTTGCTAAAAACAGCCAAGGCCAAGGGGGCGCAAACATCTAATGGTTTAGGGATGCTCTATTATCAAGGAGCGCTTGCTTTTAAGCATTGGGCAGGAATGGACATCGAGGAAAAGTATAAGAAGATTATGCGCAAGGCCTTAGAAGAAGGGGCAAGAAAATAACATGGATATTATCGGTCTTTTCGTTTTTATATTCGGGGGGATGATCGGCAGTTTTCTAAACGTGTGTATTGTCCGCCTGCCTAAAGAAAAATCTATTGTTTTTCCAAATTCACATTGTGTTCATTGCCAAAAGCCGATCGTGTGGCATGATAATATTCCGCTTTTTAGCTGGATATTGTTGGGCGGTAAATGCCGCAGCTGTAAGGCCAAGATTAGTTTTCGTTATTTTATCGTCGAGCTGCTGACAGCTTTGGTCTTTTTTGGGTTTTATCAGCGTTTTGGATTGGTTCCTGTTTTAGGCCCTTACTTAGTGATGGTTTCATGTTTTATTGTGGCCACCTTTGTTGATTTTGCTGAAAGGATTATTCCTGATGAGGTAAGTATCGGCGGGATGTTTGCGGGGATTGCGTTAAGTATTATTGTTCCCGCGCTTCATCCAATGACTGTCGAAGACAGCATGTTGGCCGGTTTTGGGGCGGGATTAATTGTGTTGATCTGCTTAGGGCTGATGGCGGTTTATCCGATATTCTGTAGGCATTTAATGGATCCCAATGATGATCCTAGCGCAGACCGTAGTTTGAAGCTTTTAGTAACGGCATCGCTGTTATTAATCTGCGTAATTAACTTAAGTGTTTCTCATATGCCGCATGTCCTGTTGCCTTATATGTTAAGTTTCTCGTCCGCGTTGTCAGGATACATTATCGGTGGCGGTGTCATTTATATGCTTGGTCTTTTGGGTGATATTGTATTTAAGAAGGAAAGCATGGGCGGGGGGGATATTAAATTAATGGCTATGGTTGGCGCGTTTTTGGGATGGAAATTAGCGTTGTTAGCATTCTTTATTGCTCCGTTTTTTGGCGCTATTTTTGGTATTATTGAAAAGATCCGCACCAAGGACAGTGCATTTGCCTATGGTCCTTTCTTAGTTATGGCTTCCTTGGTTAGTTTATTCTGGGGCGAGCAGATTATTGAGTGGATTCTTAAAGGAGGATTATCCTTATGAAGAAATTTTCTGTTTTTTTATTTGCATCGTTTTGCGGCATATCTCTTGCTTGTGCAACACCGCCAAGTGATATCTCTATTAGTTATGACCCAATAAAGAATATCCTGCATATTTCTGCACACCATCCAACAGATAGGATGTCGCGTCATTATTTACGGACGGTTGTCATTTCCAAGAATGGTACTGCCGCAGATACAAAGATTTTTTCCAGGCAATCATCCCCTTCTGGGATAGAGGAAGATATTGCGTTTGAGGCTATTAAAGGCGATAAGATTGGGGTCGTTGTTTCATGCAGCCAGGGCGGCAGCGCGGAAGCTTCTACCACTGTCCAGTGAAAGGTTTTAATATGCGCCATTATACGGCACAGAAATATCTGTCTGGTTTTGGAATAATCCTATTGTTTGGATGTGTCTTCTCAACCACTTCAATTGCCACTAGCATTAAGAATCCAAATCCTCCACCAAGGCTGTCAGCTGCTGATTTGCCAAAATTGATTGAAAGATTAAGGGGTGATAGTATTGATGAGCGCATGTACGCAGTGATCGAGTTGCGGCAAGTGGATCCTCTCTCGGAGGCCATGCCTGCCATTTTGTATGTGATTGCCTTGATGGAAAGAAGTGATGAAGGCAATCAATATATCCGCCGTACGCGCAGTTTAGCGGCGGAAACATTAGGAGTGTTGCCAAAGACAGATGAATCAATAATGGCTTTAGTTCGTGCCCTTGATGATGCGGATCCCGAATTGGCTTATGCAGCTAAGCAAGCATTGCCTGCTGAAATTCTAGAAAAATGGAATAAGGACAAGAAGGTTCATGACTAAGAACATTGTCTTCATCGGCATGATGGGTTCAGGGAAATCGGTGATTGGCAAGGCCGTGGCCGTGGCGTTAAAGCGCAAGTTCTACTCGACGGATGAATTGATTGAAAAGAAAGCCAAATGCAAGATTAAAGATTTAGTCGCGCGCAAGGGCTGGGTTTATTTTCGTGCACTTGAACATAAGATTGTTTTGCAGGCAGTGCAAAAAAAAGGTGTTGTCATAGATACCGGAGGAGGAGTTGTCTTAAATCAGGATAACTTGAAAGCGCTTAGGAAGAATGGTACGATAATCTTCTTAAAAGCAGCACCGGCAGTAATCTATAAACGCATTAAAAATGATTCAAACCGTCCGCTGATCAATGTGCCAAACCCCCTGGCTGAAATCCGGCGGATATACAAAGAACGTCTCCCCCTGTACAACCAAGCGGATGTGGTTATTAACACATCTTCTGCCTCTATTGAGGGGCCGGTTGCGCGAATTCTCCGTAAGGTAAAATGATGACAGAACAGGATGCGCTGCTTGTCCTTAATGCTGTGCCGGGTCTCGGTTCAGTTAAGGCCAAGGGGCTAATGGAGTATTTTGGCAATGCCCTTATGGTGCTAAAACAGCCATATGAAGACATTGTTGGGACAGGAATTATAACGCCTCATGTCAGTGAGAATTTAGTTCATTTTTCTAAAGACATTTTTTTAACGGATGAATATAATCATCTGCATCAAAAAAATGTAAGCGTGTTGACGGCGGCGGATGAAGCTTTTCCACAGTGTTTAAGACAGATTCCAGGCGGGCCGCTTGTTCTTTATATAAAGGGTGAGGCAAAAATTTTGCATTCAGCCTCGATAGCGATGGTTGGATCGCGTGTGTGTACGAATTACGGGCTTAGCATGGCGGAAAAATTTGCTGGCAGTTTTGCGCAAGCAGGAATGGTGGTTTCTTCCGGCATGGCGCGGGGTATAGATACCGCGGCGCATCAAGGCTGCCTTAACGCCGGAGGTCAGACGATTGCCGTACTAGGATGTGGTTTAAATTTTGTTTACCCCAAAGAAAATCAGCAGCTCATGGCAAGAATCAGCGCCACCGGGCTTGTGGTTTCTGAGATGCCAATGAACACACCGCCTATACCGGCTAATTTCCCGCGTCGTAATCGGATTATCAGCGGATTAAGCTTGGTGACGGTGGTGATTGAAGCTGGGGAAAAGAGCGGGGCGTTAATTACAGCCGGTTATGCCGCAGAACAAGGTAGGGATATATTTGCGCTGCCGGCAAATATAGATTATACTTCAGCCAAGGGAAGTAACTTATTATTGAAAGACGGCGCTAAAATTGCGCTTGATCCCCAAGATGTTTTGGAAGAAGTTAGAACGCAGATTAATTTTGAGTGGCCGGAGTTTAATCAGGACGCTGTAAATCAAGACAAGATAGTCATTAGCGATGAAGAAATGAAGTATTACGGTCTTTTAACTTCTGAACCTTTGCATATTGATGAATTAGTGTTAAAAGTAAAGAATGCAAACGGCAATACAATGGAAACATTATTAAACCTAGAACTTAAAGGGGCAATCAGGAAGCTTCCTGGGGGCTACTTCGTAAAGGTATAGAATGACAGAAAAAGTAACTAAAAAGAAAACAGCTGACAATAAAACAGTTCCCAAGAAACCAAAGGCTGCGGCGAAGGCAAGCAAGGCGTTAGTCATTGTTGAGTCACCGGCTAAGGTTAAAACAATTAATAAGATTCTAGGGACTAAATTTAAAGTCACCGCCTCAATGGGCCACTTGATAGATTTGCCTAAATCAACGATTGGAGTTGATATTGAACATGAGTTTACGCCTAAATTTATTGTGGTGCGTGATAAGTTAAAGGTGATGGCAAAGTTAAAAAAAGAAGTCGGCGATTGCGACGAAGTGTATATCGCGACCGATCCTGACCGTGAAGGGGAAGCCATTGGGTGGAATTTAGCCGAACATATTGCCAAGGATAAGAAAGTTTTTCGCGTTGTTTTTCATGAAATCACCAAGGACGCGGTTAAGAAAGCGTTCGAACATCCGCGGGAATTTGATCGAAAGAAGGTTGATGCCCAAAATGCCCGCCGGGTGCTGGACCGTATCGTCGGTTATCAAATTAGCCCTTTATTATGGAAAAAAGTGGGTTCCCGTTTAAGCGCTGGCCGTGTTCAGTCCGTTGCCTTGCGTTTAATTGTGGACCGTGAAGATGCGATTAAGAATTTTGTGCCGCAGGAGTATTGGCAAATCGTGGTTGATTTGCAGAAAAGAGGACTTAAAGAAATATTAACAGCTAATTTAGAGAAGATTGATGGTAAAAAGGCTGAACTTGGTGACGAGCGTTTTACGAAAGATATAGTCAATCAAATTAAGCAGGGTGTTTTTGAGATCTCGGGCATTAATAAGCGGGAAGTAAAGCGTAACGCCCCGGCCCCTTTTATTACTAGTACGCTTCAGCAGGAGGCTTTTAATAAATTAGGATTTAACGCGTCACGGACAATGAGCATCGCCCAGTCTTTATACGAAGGGGTTGAGATCGGTGAAGAAGATCCGGTTGGCTTGATTACCTATATGCGTACCGATTCTGTTAATATTGCGCAGGAAGCATTAGATAAGGTGCGTGAGGTGATTAAGGGTGAATATGGCTCTGATTATTTACCAAAGGAAGCGAACAAATTTAAATCTAAAAAAAGCGCGCAGGAAGCGCATGAGGCTATTCGCCCGACGGATATCTTGCGTAAGCCTGATGATGTGAAGACATTTTTAACAGAGGATCAATTCCGCTTATATAACCTTATTTGGAAGCGTTTTGTCAGCTGCCAGATGACGCCGGCGGTATTTGAACAGACCAAGATTGAGATTATCAATGGCCGTTTTCAATTTGGGGCCAGCGGTTCTATTTTGGCGTTCCAAGGATACTTAAAGGTCTATAAGGATAATGACGAGGAAGAGATTGTAAAACTAGACGCGTCGCTATATGCGCAAGGAGACCGTCTTGATTTAAAAGAGATTAAGCCCACCCAGCATTTTACAAAACCGCCGGCACGGTTTTCAGAAGCTAGTTTAGTTAAAGCCCTTGAAGAGCAGGGCATTGGCCGACCATCGACCTACGCGTCAATTATTTCAACTCTTGTTACCCGCAATTACGTATTACGTGACCGGGGCTATTTTACGGCTACTGATTTGGGGATAAAGATTTGTAATTTATTGATTGAGTATTTTAAGAAGATTATGGATGTTGGTTTTACTGCCGGCCTCGAAGAAAAGCTTGATGGTATAGAAGATGGCAGCGGCGGTTATGTCAGTGTCCTTAAAGATTTTTGGGTGCCGTTTAAAGAAGAATTAGATTTTGCCGGGGCAAATATTCAAAAAACTGTTGTTACTATTGAGAAGCCATGCCCTAAATGTGGCGGACCAATGACGGTCAAATGGGGACGGCGAGGCCGTTTCATCAGCTGTACCAAATTTCCTGAATGCCGCCACGCGGAATCGTTTTCCATTGGCGTCAAATGCCCTAACGAGGGCTGCGGCGGCGATATTGTAGAGCGGCGTTCCGGGCGCGGGGCAGTTTTTTACGGTTGTAATCGTTATCCTGAGTGTAAATTTATCAGCAATAAACTTCCAGTTATGGCAGATGCCCAAAAATAATTACATTCAGAAATACTTATCGTTCTTGGAAGTCGAAAAGAATTATTCTGCCCACACCTTATTAAATTACCGCCTTGATTTAGAAGAATTTAGCAAATTTTTAAAAGAAACACCGATTGAGACGGTGGATTATTCTAACCTCCGCCACTTCTTAGCAGAAATGCGCGCGCATAATTTAAAGCCCCGTAGTGTAGCTCGGAAATTGTCGTCGTTAAGATCGTTCTTTAAATACCTCCAGCGGGAGAAAATAATCCAAAGGAATCCAGCTACGTTATTAGTGACGCCGAAATTAGATAAGCCGCTTCCGCATTTTTTGAGTGAAGAGGAAGCGGTGAAGCTGATAGAAGCGCCATCAGCCAATAAGACCAGCGACTATCGGGACAGGTCAATTTTTGAGGTGTTATATTCGACGGGCATGCGGGTCAGTGAACTGGTTGGTTTGGATGTCGAGGATATTGATTTTTTCAGTAATATCGTGCGCGTTATGGGTAAAGGGAAGAAAGAACGTGTTATTCCCATTGGTGATACAGCTCTGGGAGCGCTAAAGAATTATATTGATCATCGTGCCGTTAAGTCTAAGGCAGTATTTTTAAATAGAAGCGGGGGACGGCTTTCTGACCGCAGTGTACGCAATATCATCAATAAATATATTTTACGTGAGGCCATGCGCCAGCATGTGACGCCCCACATGTTCAGGCATTCATTTGCCACCCATTTGCTTAACAGGGGGGCAGATTTACGTTCAGTCCAAGAATTATTGGGCCATGTTAATCTCTCCACCACCCAAATTTATACCCACTTGACGACCGATAAGCTTAAATCTGTCTACGATAAAGCGCATCCTAGGGCCTGATTGGAATCCTGAAAAGAAGTAGCTAGCTCGTCGATTTTAGAGTAAAATACCTTCCATGTTTCTTATTTTTGATATTGTTTTTTTGCTGTACAGCGTGCTTTATTTTCCGTATCTGATATTAGCGGGGCGCTGGCACAGGGGATTTTTTGGACGTTTCGGCTTTTTTGCTAAGAACCTTGAAGTAAAGCTTGGCAAATCATCAAATGTATGGATTCATGCTGTTAGTGTCGGTGAGATAATCGCGGTTGAAGGCTTTATCCGTGCGTTAAAACTACAGCGCCCGGAATTACAGATTGTGTGTTCAGTCACGACAAAAACTGGGTATGAATTAGCACGGGTACGATTTGCCAATTTAGCTATTGTAATACCTTCACCGTTGGACTTTAGCCTAACGGCCCACATTTTTGTAGAGACGATCAAGCCTCGTCTGTATATCGCGGCTGAAACTGAAATTTGGCCTAATTTATTCGCGCGTCTTCATCAAAAAGGTGTTCCGATTGCAATCATCAATGGCCGTATCTCGGATCGTTCGTATGGGCGCTATCTAAAAATTAAGTGGTTGTTAAAGCCGGTTCTTAACAGGGTCAGTGTTTTTGCCATGCAATCACAGGAAGATGTGACGAGGATCATTAATCTTGGTGCGCCCTTTGACCGTGTAAAGAATACCGGTAATATAAAATTTGATGATCTGCCGCTAGGCAATCCTATTGTTACGCTGGATTATCCGGTCTGGATTGCGGGAAGTACGCATCCCGGCGAGGAAAAAATTGTATTGGATGTATATAGGAGATTGAAGCCTCAATTCAGCCAGTGGCAGTTAGTGCTTGCGCCGCGTCATATTGAACGTAGCTCAGCAATTGCCGCTTTAGTAAAGGGTCAAGGGTTTTCATTCAGATTGTTGTCAGAGCTGCATAAAGGCATGGGGAATCCAAATGAGGTCATTATTGTTGATACGATGGGCCGGTTAAAAGAATTATATGCTCAGGCCTCATTGGTTTTTGTTGGAAAAAGCCTGTGTGTTGGCGGCGGGCATAATATTATTGAGCCGGCCTGTTTTTCTAAAGCGGTTATTGTGGGGCCGATGATGGCAAATTTCAAAGATGTGTTAGCCTGTTTTAAGTCAGAGGAGGCTGTCCTTCAGGTTAAGGATGCGGATGAACTTGAGCGTGTTGTTAAAGATTTAATGGGCAGTGAGAAGCACCGCAAGGTTTTGGGGGAACGGGCGCGGGCTGTTATTGACCGAAACCAAGGGGCAACACAGCGTACACTAACGCTGATTCAATCATGTCTTTAGAAAAATACATCTATTCGTTAATGACAGATAGCCGGCAGGGTTTTGGAGACGGGATCGTAAAGTTTTGTCTTTGGGTAATCGCCTTGCTTTATCAAGGCGTAGTTGCTGCTGTTAAAACGTTTTATGATTGGGGTATTTTGCCATCCGATAAATCCCCCCGGCCGGTGATCAGTGTCGGTAATATTACAGTCGGCGGTTCAGGCAAAACACCGTTAGTGGTTGCTGTCGTGCAAGCGTTACTGCTTCGACAATTAAAAGTTGTGGTGTTGACCCGGGGCTATATGCCGGATGCAAGATCAGCATTTAGTGATGAAGCGCGAATGCTTACGGAGCATTTAAACGGGGTGCCGGTGATGGTTGGGGCTAATCGCCGCAATAGCATTGAAGAGGCGTTAAAGCATCATGCTGTCGATGTCTTTGTCTGCGATGATGCCTTTCAGCATTGGCCTTTAAAACGTGATTTAGATATCGTGGCAGTGGATGCGCGAAATCCTTTTGGCAATGGCTGTTTATTGCCTAGGGGTATTTTACGAGAATCGCCGCGCGCCTTAGGGCGGGCCCAGATCATTGTCTTAACAAAAACAGATTTGGCAAAAAGTGACGCGTCAATATTAAAGAATCAAATAGTCCTCTTTAATTCTCAGGCATTGATCGTTGAGTCAAAGCATCGCGTAATCGGTTGTGTCGAAGTTTTTGATAAAAGATTTTTTGATCATAAGCACTTTAAAGGGGTTTCCGTGATTGCTTTTTGCGGGATCGCAGATGCGCGTTCTTTCCGGCAAAGCCTGAGCACCGCGGGCTTTAATATTGTCGATCTTATTGAATTCAGCGACCATTATCATTATAGCCAAGAAGATATTGCGCGTGTGACGCGTACGGCGCAAGATCAAAATATCCAAATGATAATGACGACACATAAAGATGCGGTTAAAATGCAGCCGTTTCAAAATAGTTTTAATGGGTATAGACTTTATTATCTTCAAGTGGAGCTAGAATTGAGCCATGGCAAGAATGTTTTCATCGAACGAATCGTATCTGCTTTGCATCGTTAAGTGCGCGGCAGCTGCTTTTCGTGCCATGCCATTTAAGATGACCATAGCTTTTGCCCGTTTTATTGGCGGCATAGGGTATCACCTTATGCCAAGGAAACGATTCGTTGTTTATATGAACTTGCGCACGGCTTTTACGGCGCAAAAAAGCCCGCAAGAACTGCGTCGTCTTTCGAAAAAAGTTTTTGTAAACTTTGCTCAAAGTTTTATTGAGTTGCTATGTTTGCCTAAGATTAAGCGGCTTGGTTTTAGCCAGGTTGTTTCTTTGGAAGGAAAAGAAAATCTTGATCAGGCGATGAAGCTTGGTCAGGGGGTAATTTTTTTAGGGGCGCACGAGGGAAATTGGGAATTGGGCAGCATGGTCAATAGTTTGTGCAATTATCCCTATAATGTCGTTACCAATGAACAGCCTAAAAAGCCGCAGCTTGATGCTTTGTTAAATGAATACCGTAAGATTGCCGGAGCAACGGTCATTAATCCCGGTATCGGCACGCGGAATATTATCCGCGCTTTAAATAATAATGAGATTGTG